>DASZOW010000755.1:0-2624 GCA_035550615.1 Puia sp. | reverse complement strand
ATAGATAGCAGGGCCGTGCCCGACTGGTTTACCGCGGCGAAATTTGGAATATTTATCCATTGGGGAGTTTATTCTGTGCCGTCGTGGGCCCCGGTGGGTAAGGAATTCGATGTGTATTCCAAATATGCAGAGTGGTATTGGAAAAGGCTGATGGACGATACCACCAATGTAGGTGCTGCCTTCAGAAAGCATCATTTAGCTACTTATGGGCCTAATTTTCGATATCCCGATTTTGCCAATCAATTCAAGGCCGAGCTTTTCAATCCCGATCAGTGGGCCGCTTTATTCAAGGCTTCGGGCGCAAGATATGTCGTATTGACTTCCAAGCATCATGAGGGCTTTACACTTTGGCCCAGCGCGCAATCATGGAACTGGAATAGTGTAGACATCGGGCCTCACCGCGATCTGGCAGGCGACCTGGCTAAGGCCGTTAAAGCCAAAGGGCTGAAGATGGGTTTTTATTATTCGTTGTATGAATGGTTCAATCCTTTGTACCATGCAGATGTGAACAGGTATGTGGACGAGCATATGCTGCCTCAGATGAAGGACCTTGTAATGCGTTATGAGCCTGATGTCTTCTGGACGGATGGCGAATGGGAGCATCCCAGCAGCACCTGGAAAAGCACGCAATTCCTGGCCTGGTTGTTTAACGAAAGCCCGGTGCGGGAGACCGTGGCGGTCAATGACCGTTGGGGAAAAGAAACGCGTGGGCATCATGGGGGTTTTTATACTACCGAGTATAATTTAGTAGACAAAGAAAACGTCAAGGATAAACGGATCATGCATCCATGGGAGGAGTGCAGGGGCATTGGCGGCTCTTTTGGGTTGAACAGGAATGAAAGCCTGGCGGATTATTCCACCTCGGAAGAACTGGTGCATGTGTTGATAGAAAAGGTAGCCGGCGGCGGTAATTTGCTGTTGGATATAGGCCCGGCTGCGGATGGCACTATTCCTGTGATCATGCAGGAGCGGTTAACCGATATGGGGAACTGGTTAAAGGACAATGGCGAGGCTATTTATGGCACCCGGAAATGGGATGATGCGCCCGCGACCAAGGATTCCGGGGTCTATTTTACCAGGAAGGGGAAGGACCTTTATGTGTTATGCACGCATTATCCCGTGGGTCCGATACGGCTCACCGGGTTACATAAACCGGAACATGTATCGATGCTAAGTGGCGGTGATCCGGTGAAGTTTCATTATAATGCCGGTGAGTTGGTCATTATGCCTGATCCGGCCGGTCGGCACGGTGGCGAATATGCGTGGGTGTTCAGGGTTAAGAATGCATTGTAAAATGATATTCGTCTTATAGAAGCTTGTTTAGCCTTCCTGAAATAAGGAGGCTAAGGTCGCCATCGGTAAAAACATTTTGCCGCTGTCGGGCAGTGAAATAAAATCATATTTCTCATAAAATTTTACCGCTTCTTTGTCTAATGGGTCCACAATTACAGCCATCGATCCGACTTGCATCGAGGTGAGATAGCTTCTTTTTAGAGCATCCATCAAAATCAATTCCCCTAGTCCTTGTCCCTGGTAGCTTTTGTTAACAGCTAACCTGCCCAATAATATTGCAGGCAAGTCACTATAGGAGGGAGGCAGTTTTTTGATGATTTCCTGTGGCAGCAGTCTCCTTTCAACGGAAGCGGTGGAAAGCGTGTAGTATCCTTTGATGTCATTTCCGTCCGGGAGAATAAAACAAGCAGACAGCCGCCTTTTGACATCTTGCTTCGCTTGCTTATGCAAGTAAGCATCAAGCAATAGTTTTCCGCAATTAAAATTTTCTTTTTTGTGGGAAGAGTCTGAGGGGACTGTTAGAAAACTCATTTCTGCTTCGTCAATTTATTATATTTCCTGGCAGCCGCATTGAGCCTTTTACCCGCGGTGGGAGGGTTCATGATCGCCTCAAAAAAGACTTTCTGATCTCGTTTTGATGATAAAACGGACCGATGCTTTTCAACAATTTCATCAGCCTTACTCTGGACAGACATAATTACAAATTCTGTGAGTGTTCTATAACCGCCCAAATTGGCTGCGAATTCGAAAAATTCTTTCTGCTCTTTGGGGAGTCTCGTATCGAACCTGGCAATACTGGTTTCCATGACTACTGTTTTTCAGTCGTAAATGTACGGAAAATATCCGTACGATGTGAATGATGTTTGCCGAAATCCTGCGGTATTGCTTAAAACAGGAGTAAATTGTCTTATGGGCTGACACTTAAAATTAGTTAGCATATTGACTATCAATTATCAATGAACTGCTGTGACAGCGGGAAGGATCCGAATTGTTTGCCGTTGACCGGGAACGATTGCGTAAATTTTTCGCGGGGCAGATCAGCTTTTTTGAGACCAGGAAGTTACCTTTAGTATTCCCATCTACTTGTATGTCAAAGAAAGTGAACTCAGTTTCAGGACATACGTTTTAACCAAAACTACGATCTATGCTTGCTATTCGAAAGCTAACCTATGCGTTATTTCTATTTTTTTCCCTCGTAACAAGCGCCGTTGCCGTCGGTCAGACTAAATTCCGGGTAAGCGGGAAAGTCACGCAATCAGCGGGCGAGCCTTTGGCCGGCGCCACGATCACGGAAAAAGGCGCTTCTTCCAGTGTCGTTACCAAAGAAGACG
>DASZOW010000754.1:0-13241 GCA_035550615.1 Puia sp. | reverse complement strand
TATACAAAATGCCCTTGCCCATCGGGTGTACTTAGGGTGAGATTGGCGCCCCGGTCCTTGGATAGCCGGTACTGGGTAACGAAGGGATGATTATCCAGGAACTCGCCGACGTTGGAATACACGCCTTTGACCAATACGGTTGCGGTATCCATCGGGTAATCATACCGGGACCGGCAAAAAGAATCGACCTGGTGATAGGATATGGTCTTTCTGGCGACGATGTCGACGTCCAGGTCGTGGTCGGCTACTTTATCCATGAACCGGGAGACCAGGGCAGGCACGATACGGGAAGCCATAAACGACGCCGTTCGCCCGGGTTCGGTAACGACGGTATCGAGTAGCGTAATAGGGACATACTCATTCTGTACCCGCAGATAGGCTTCGAGCCGGAACGAGAGGTCAAAAAAAGGTTCATCGAACGCGCTATAGCCGGCATTGGTCGCATTCGACACCCAAAGATCACGGATGGTGACGAGCAGGCGATACCCACCCCTGGCATTGGTGTAACCCGCATTCAGATAGGCCGATAGCTGCTGGTTCACCGGCCGATGAAAAAGTATCTCCTTCTGGGTTCTCGGCTTGGTGCCGACGATGCCGATCCGCGAAGTATCGCTTCTGTAGTCCACAACCTCGATGGAGTCGAACAGGATCGGATAATTTTTTACTGCAAACCGGTCCATCGGAAGAGATGCATGAACGGCAATGCATTTTTCGCGGATGAGCTTCTGGCCGGCATCACCGGGCTGCTGCGCACATACATGAATAATGGCAGCGACAAACATGCCAGTTAAGATTAGATATCTCATAAGTCTCTGCGCATAATATCGCAATGTACTATTCTTTTTTATACCTTTATTCCCGCGATCTTTTAGTCATGAGAATTGCCACATATAATGTCAATGGCGTCAATGGACGCCTGCCGGTATTGTTGCGCTGGCTTGGCGAAACAAGCCCCGATATCGTGTGTCTGCAGGAGCTCAAAGCCCCGCAGGAGAACTTCCCGGAACAGGCGATCAGGGACGCCGGCTATCATGCGATCTGGCATGGTCAAAAAAGCTGGAACGGTGTGGCCATCCTCGCACGTTCGGGTGATCCTATCGAAGTACGCCGGGGACTGCCGGGTGATCCGGAGGATATCCACAGCCGTTATATCGAAGCGGAGATCGATGGCCTGGTCATTGGTTGTCTTTATCTGCCCAATGGCAATCCCGCGCCAGGCCCCAAACTGGATTATAAGCTTCGCTGGTTCCAACGTCTCACAACCCATGCAGCAAGTCTGCTGGCCTCAGGCAAACCCGTGATATTGACAGGGGATTACAATGTCATGCCCACCGGGCTGGATGTGTATAAACCGGAGAACTGGGTAAAGGATGCCCTGTTCCTGCCGGAAGTGCGGGCGGCTTTCCACAACCTGGTGGCCCAGGGTTGGACCGATGCGCTTCGCAAACTCCACCCGGAAGAAAAGATCTATACCTTTTGGGACTATTTCCGCAATGCTTATGGCCGCAATGCCGGATTGCGGATCGACCATTTCCTTCTTAGTCCCGCCGTGAGCAAACGGCTTAAGACAGCTGGCGTTAACCGCGATGTGCGCGGCTGGGAGAAATCGAGCGATCATGCGCCCGTATGGATAGAATTGGCAGAATAGTATATGTTAAAAAGTCCGGAAAGCCGCTGGTTTGGCATACTGGTAGCAATATACTTAGTATGGAAAATCAGAAACACCATACTATTTCATTTACGTATGACGTTCACGATCACTCTCTGAAATTTCCGTTAAAAGCCGACGTTCTGTGTACCGCCCCTGGCGTCTACACAATAACAAACATCCGTCCGAATAACCATGATACCGGCGAATTGTTGCCGCCGATACAACTGGCTAAAAAAGACGGCCGATGGGTATTTTTGGATACGAATCAGGAGAGTAATCTGAGTTCGACCATCGGCCAGGTCATCGATGAACGCGGTATTCAGTACCTTTAATACGATGAAAATTCTATTGATCGAGGACGAAGCCAAGTTGGGTCAATTCCTCTGCGATGGATTGGCCGAGGCAGGCCATGTCTGTGAACACTTCACCGACGGCCCCAAAGGTCTCGAATCCGCCTTGTCGTCGGATTATGACCTGATCATCCTGGACCTGATGCTCCCGGCAATGAACGGTTTCGACATCCTATCCCACCTCCGCCAGCATAGGAACCAGACCCCCGTGCTGGTCCTCAGCGCGCTAAGCGACACCGACAAAGTCATCCAGGCCCTCGATCTCGGCGCCATCGATTATATGAAAAAACCCTTCGACTTCGATGAGATGCTGGCGCGCATCCGTACCATACAGCGACGCAGTATGAACCAAACCGGCGACCTTATCTGTGTCGGCGATCTGCAGGTCAATCTTCGCAGCAGGGAAGTGTTATTGAACGACAAAAAGATCAACTTGAGCAACCGTGAATTTGCATTGCTGGAATTCCTGCTGACGCATGCCAACCAGGTAGTCACCAAAGCGCAGATCCTCGATAAGATCTGGGACATTAATTTCGACCCGGGCAGCAACATTGTGGAGGTACACATGTATCAGCTGAGAAAAAAGATCGACAAAGATGCCGATATGCCGCTGATCCAGACGGTGATTGGAAAAGGCTATATCCTCAGGGGAGAGCTCTCTAAAAGCTAAACCATATCCCAAAAATGGGTATCAAACTACGACTTACGCTTGCGTTCGGCTCGGTTTTCATCCTCCTGAGCCTTTTCTTTAATTTCTTCGGCTATCAACATATCCGTTCCATGCTGGGTGCCGACAACTTAAGCCCCGTCCAGCTTGCAGACAACCTTCGGCAGTTACAGACGCTCCTCGTGGTAAGCAGCATCCTCACGGTCCTGCTGTCGGGCCTGGTCTCCTTTTTCCTCGTCCGGTTTCTTCTGCTGCCGCTCCAACGGATCATCAATGCAGCCAAGAACATCAACACCAACAAAATGCCGGACCCCATCCCGGTAGATGGCGCACGGGACGAGCTCCACGAGCTGAGCGTCACGATCAACGATATGATGCACCGGATCGACGAGTCCCTCCAACAGCAGCAGAATTTCTTCGCCAGCGCCTCCCACGAGCTCAAAACGCCGCTCGCCATCATGCGCACAGAGCTGGAGGTGGGACTGCGGAAACAGGGCCTGGAAGAGGGACTGCGCCAGCTGCTGAGCAACCAGTTGGAGGAGATCAGCCGGCTCCAGGAGATCGTCAACGAATTCCTCGTGGTAAGCCAGTTGAGAGTAGGATCGCCATCCTTATATCGAAAACCCTTTGATCTGTCGGTATTGGTTGTCAAGGTATTCAATCAGCTTCTGCCCCTCCTCCGCCAGAAGAACCTGCAGCCTGTCATCCGTTTTGACGAAGAAGCCGCGGATTTCATACTCACCGCCGACGAGGATAAGCTCCGCATCGTGCTGCTTAACCTGTTGGAGAACGCCGCTAAATACGGGGTCAGGGACACACCGGTGATCTGCAAGGTTCGACGGTTTCCGGGTGAGGAAGTGCTGACCGTGGAATTCTCCAATACTACCAGGGAAGAAAAAGTAACCACCGAGCACCTGCAGGTAGCCTTTTATCGCTCCGACCTCGTCCAGAAAGGCGCCGGACTGGGGCTTTGGCTATGTAATGAGATCATCCGGCTGCACCACGGACGGATAGACTTCTCCAGCGGCCACCATCAGTTCCATGCAAGGGTCAGACTCAAAGTTTAAAAGAATCGGTCGATCGTCGCCAAAAGCTGCTCGATCTTGAAAGGCTTCGCCAGAAACCCATCGGCGCCGGCTTCCTTCGCCAGCGTCTCGAGATGGTCGGCTGCACTGAAATAAACGACGGGAATACCCTTGGTGGCATCATTGCCTTTTAATAGTCGCGTTGCCGCCCGGCCATCCATCTCCGGCATGTGATGATCCATAAAGATCAGGTCGGGCATAAAATCCTTGACAACCTCCATCAAGACCCCAGTGCTCCATAAAACCAAAACATTATACCCCCGGTTCGTCAGAACCAGTTTAGAGATGGACAAATGATCTACATCATCATCTACGAGCAATATTTTCCTGGGCTCACCCATGCCGCTACTTTTGGCCGTAAATTTATGTCCTGACCATCCTTGTAAAAGCCGCTTGCCATTATATGAAGAAAAATTAATTTCGTGCGCATACTCACATTAAACATATCTACAGGATGTTGATAATCAACAATTGGCACTGTGGAGCATTTTGCCCAAATTTCTACAGCCGGGCTCAAAAAACCGTAAACCAGACATGTTTCAACCCATTCTGATTTGGCTTATTTCACTTACTTCCATCGCTGGTGTGATCATTCGTCCCTTCCGTTTACCGGAAGCCGTCTGGGCCGTCGCCGGCGCCATCCTGTTAGTCGTGTTGCAATTGATCAGCCTGGCGGAAACCTGGTCGGGCATCGGCCGGGGAACGGATGTTTACCTCTTTCTGTTTGGAATGATGCTCCTGGCGGAGGTGGCAAGAGAAGAACTGTTGTTCGATTGGCTCGCGACAAAAGCAACGCGCCTTGCACACGGATCGGCCAAACGGCTTTTTCTGCTGACATACATGGTGGGCATCGTTGTCACGGCATTTCTCTCCAATGACGCGACGGCCGTCGTATTGACCCCCGCCGTGGCTGCAGCCGTTCGTGCGGCCAAAGTGCACAAGCCGCTTCCTTATCTGCTGATCTGCGCATTCATCGCCAACGCGGCATCCTTCCTGTTACCTATCTCCAACCCCGCTAACCTGGTTATCTACGGCAAAGATATTCCACCTTTGTTGGATTGGCTACCCAGATATTTTTTGCCATCGGTGTTATCTATAGGGATCACTTATTTGCTGTTATATAGAACACAACGCAGCGAGCTGCAATTTCCACTGGAAACATCGATCCCCATCCCCAGGCTTTCCCACACCGGAAGGATCGCCGCCTGGGGCATCGGCGCTACGGCTATCGTCCTGTTGGCATGCTCCGCGCTGGATATTCCGCTGGGACTTCCCACCGCCATCACCGGGGCCATCACATCGGTTATCGTGCTGATCGTAGCGAAGAAAAAACCGGGCGTGATCATCCGGGGGGTCTCGTGGTCCGTTCTCCCCCTGGTAGCCGGGCTCTTTGTGATCGTGGAAGCATTGAATAGAACGGGTCTGATCCGGATCATCAGCACCTTCCTGCAACACGTCTCCGCACGGAATATGACGGGTGCCGTTTGGGGAAGCGGCATAGGTATAGCGCTGATCAGCAATGGTATGAATAATCTGCCTGCGGGATTGATCGCCGCTGAAACGGTCCAGTCTGCGCACGTTCCGGAGATGATCCGCAGCGCGATCCTGATCGGCGTGGACCTGGGTCCTAATCTTTCGGTCACCGGTTCGCTGGCCACTATCCTATGGCTGGTGGCGCTCAGACGGGAGGGACAAACGATCAGCGCATGGGGCTTTCTCAAACTGGGCCTGGTCATCATGTTCCCAGCCTTGCTGGCGGCGCTGGCCGCCGCCTTTATCCACTGATCGACTACTAAAGCGCGGTTTTTATCGAGTTCCAGCGATGCTCCCACGTGTGGTGGCTCTGAATATAGGCATAGTTCTTTTCGATCAGCGGGATATAACGGTCGAAATTCCGCAGGATGCCGATCAGCTGCTCAGCCGGCGAGGACATATCGATCTCTACGACGGGAATATAATCGAACAGCGGCTTCATCTCGTCCGGCATATAACCTACGATCAGGCACTTGGAAGCCATGGACTGAAGATACCGGATCGTCATGGTACTGATCTTGCCGGCCTTTTCCGGGTGAGTGATCGATGAAGGTACGCAGATCGAGATCTTCGTTCTGGCCAGGCCATCTATAAACGCCTCTCTCGTCGGAAAGACAATGGCCTTTTTTACTTTTTCGTACAGATAGCTGATGTTCTCCTGTTCGAGACGGTCTACGATCCTGTCATGATATTCATCGTATCGCCGGCCAAAAGCCAGGACCGAAATATCCTTGCGGGAATAATCCTGAAAATGGTAATCGGACATGGTGATCGCTTCAGGCACCCAGGTCATCTTGCAGGGCAATCCCTTAGCGGCAAATACCTCCGTGGCGTAACGGGACGAGAAGAACACATTCTTGACCCCGGCCGACCGGATAAAATTCTCGATCCTTTCCTGGTAGGCGGGCCAAGCATCGAAGACATAAAGACTATTATCTCCGTTGTATAAAAAGGGGATCAGACATTTCTGGAATTCATGGCCGATAATGATACAGAATTTTTTGACGCCCCTGCGTTTACGGAGCGATAACAACCTGAGTTGGCGTGGCATCAATCGTAATACCGCCTGGCTGAATACTCGGGTGATATTGGAAGTCCGTTCTACTCCAACCTGATCTGAAATGATCACCTTTTGAAATTCATTGACGGTGTCTTGTGCCACGTGTCCCTCGTATCCCTTGTACGTCACGAGTCGGATGCGCATGCTGTTTTTTTTATGTCGGGTCGAAGAATAAAATTAGGTAATTTGACCAAAAAACCGGCTATTAGGTGAATAAATGGCCGCTCTACTCCCTTAGGCCATGCCCGGAAAAGACCTTTGCCTCCTGCCGTCAATACAGGGCCTTATCCCCTTTTTCCTTCCATAAAGCGAACAAGGCCTCAGCCTCTGGTAGACACTGATGGTCAAAGGGTATCTTTCTCTCTCCCGCAGGAACATTGATCTCATTGTAGATAACGGCGTCATCGAAACCGGCATCCGAAGCCTCATCCCGTGTACAGGCATACACTACCCGCCTGGGACGCGCCCAGTAGATGGCCCCCAGACACATAGGGCAGGGCTCACACGAAGTATAAAGATCGCAATCTGTAAGCTGGTACGATCCGAGCTGGCGACAGGCATCGCGGATGGCCACCACCTCCGCATGCGCCGTAGGATCATTGCTGGAGGTCACCTGGTTACACCCCCGGCCGACAACCGCGCCGTCCTTGACGACCACACAACCAAAAGGGCCTCCCGCCCCCTGTTCCACTCCTTTTTTTGCCAGCTCTATGGCTTCACGTAAGAATTTTCTGTCATTCTCGGCTGTCATGCTGCAAAAATAGGAAGAAAACGAGCCTCAGGGCAAACTATCCGATGACCGCAGCATCCCGGCAGTAAGGTCCGTATCGGGCATGTATACAGCCAGTTATTCACAGGTTGTTTATAAGTACCCCCGGTCACTGCGGCGGAAATCCTTATCTTAAGCTTATGAAATTTTCCCCCGGACAGCAAGTAATTGTGCTGGACACTACGCATAAACCAGCGGGTTCCGCGATCGTGCAAGTTTACCATCCTGAAGCGCATCGTTGTATCGTGCTCTTTCAATATCCGGGCAGTCCAGCCCCGGAAAGCATACCGATCCCGGAATACCGACTGGTCTCTCTCTCCTCCTGGCAATAAGATCACCGACGAAAAAAGCCTGACGAAAAAAGCCCGACGAAAAAAAAGGCCCCGGCGAACCGGGGCTACACTAATCAAATGCCATAACCATTAAACCTTATCCTATGAAGACGAAGATATACTATTCACATCCGTCCTCACAAAAAAATTCTCGTCTTTCTTACTTTTCTCGAACAAATTCTACAAATCCGCCTGCCGTTTTCTAAAGCGGCGGTTCTTTATCAGCAGGTATAGAATGCCGGCGAGCAGGCCGATCGCAGCCCCCGAATAGCTGAAATGATGGATGGCGCCCGCGGTGATGAACGCCGGCCTGTCCACCACGTTTGGCGGTATCCACCACCCGACACCTGTTTTTGCCAGGGTGCCATGACCATATAGATAGCCGATACCACCGCAGACGATCGTGACCACCAGCACCAACCCCAATGCCTGCATGGCAGATTGGAACATTCGGTCCGAATTCCGATAGCCCAGGGCGAACAGCCCAAGCACCGCTCCGATGATCGCTCCCATCCACCAGCCGGCCTTGACCCCCACCATGACGACCGCACTCCGCGGTTGGGTCATATGCTGCGCCGCGCCCGAATCGGCCAAATTGAACTGGATGAACTTGAATTTCGTGTAATACTCCGGAGAAACGCTATAGGTCACCTGGTCATGGCCAACCCCATAGATACAAGCGATCACGATGGCCACGCCAACGATCAGCAGGAACATGGCAAATTTTCGCATAGCCTAAAGATATGTAATTTTGCGCCGCTGGCCCCTATACTTTACCGGGGCTAAGCACGGAATTTTCGTGGCACGAAAATTTCATATCGGCTGATTATAAAGACTCAATCGTATGTATTATCATAACGGAAAATATCCCCCCTCCTACCGCAACCAACCCGTTCGTTTGCGGCAAAAAGCGCTAGAAATAGCTAACGACCTGATCATGCACGGAGTGGATGAGAACATCGCCATCGAAACGGGCCTCAGTAAGGCCAGGGAATTCTTTCTGACACAAAGCGCGCACGAACGTCACATCGACCCCAATCTGCCGGCGATTCCTTGATGCCTATAGGCGGCTCAGAAGACAGGCGCCCGTATCGTCAGGATGCCGTACCTTTCCGGAATGGTCACAGGGCAACAATTTACCCGGATGCTTGCCACCCTGGTTAACATCCTCTTTCTTTGTTCCACTTCGCTTCTGGCCCAGGACGCCTTTAGAGTTACCGGGAACGTTAGAGCGGGGGCCTTCCCGCTGGTTATCCCTGGCTCAGGCGCTCCCCTCGTTGTCGACAGCACCGACGCAGAGACCGTGCAAATGGCAACAAAGGCATTGGCCGGAGACATCCGCCTGGTAACCGGGACCGAACCGGCCATCATCCATAACCTCGACGACAAACCGGCCGTCATCATCGGAACCATCGGCAGATCTAAATGGATCGATCGGCTGGTGCGGCAAAGAAAAATTACGGTCACGAACATCCGGGGCCGATGGGAAGCATTCGGGATCGCCATCATTGCCGGAGCCGGTGGCCATAGGCCAAAAAAATCATTGGTCATCTATGGAAGCGACCCTCGTGGCACGGTCTACGGAATTTTTGAACTTTCCCGAAAGATCGGAGTTTCCCCCTGGGTATGGTGGGCCGATGTTACACCCGCAACGCAAAAAGCGCTGTATGTGTCGGGTAAAGATCTGATCTGTCCCGGGCCCTCGGTAAAATACAGGGGGATCTTCATCAACGACGAGGACTGGGGCCTTCGTCCCTGGGCCGCCAAAACGTTCGATCCGGCTTTCGGCAATATCGGCCCCAAAACCTACGCCAGGGTATACGAACTGCTGCTTCGGCTACGTGCTAATACGATCTGGCCCGCCATGCATCCCGGCACCACTCCTTTCTTCGAGGTCGAAGGCAATGCGGAAACGGCAAAGAAATATGGGATCATCATCGGCACCTCGCACGCCGAGCCAATGCTGTGCAATAATGTGGGGGAATGGCATAAGGCCGCCATGGGCGACTTCAATTATGTGACAAACCGCGACTCGGTATATAATTACTGGAAAAGAAAAGTCATCCGGACTGCCGGCAATCCGAATATCTATACCCTGGGCATCAGGGGCATTCATGACGGTAAGATGGAAGGAGCCTCCACCCTGCCGGAAGAAGCTGCCGTCTTATCGCGCGTATTCGACGACCAACGCGGTCTGCTGAAAAAATATGTCGATTCCGATATCACCAAAGTCCCACAGGTCTTTATTCCCTATAAAGAAGTACTGCCCATCTACGACTACGGTGTAAAAGTGCCCGACGACGTAACCCTGATGTGGTGCGATGACAACTATGGCTATATCCGTCATTTCCCGAACGCCGGAGAACGACAGCGCCCGGGCGGCAATGGTATCTATTATCACATATCGTACTGGGGTGCGCCGCATGACTATATCTGGCTGGGAATGACACAGCCTGCTTTGGTCTATCAGCAGATGAACATGGCTTATACACAGGGCGCCCGCAGGATATGGATCCTGAATGTCGGGGATATCAAACCATCGGAATACCTGGTGACGCTCTTCCTGGATATGGCCTGGGACATCCGTGCCGTAAAAAATGTCCCGGAACACCTCCGCCGATGGCTGACAGCTCAATTTGGCGACGGCGTTGCAAACGAGCTTTCTCCTCTATTAGCCGAACATTACAGGCTTGCTCATATCCGCCGGCCGGAACTGATGGGCAATACACGGGTATACGAAAAAGGCCATGACACCATCTGCGACCTGCCATGGAGCGAAAAATACATCCGTCGACGATTAAAAGCCTATGACAGCCTTTCGGAAAAGGTGGAAAAGGTATATTCCAAAATCGCAAACGACAAAAAGGCCGCCTATTTCGAGCTGATCGAATATCCCGTTCAGGCAGCGGCGGAGATGAACAGGAAATTGCTATATGCCCAGCTGGCAAGACACGGCCGGGAAGACTGGAAACAGAGCGATCGGGCCTTTGACAGCATCGTCGCCCTGACCGGCGAATACAATAGCGTCAACGATGGAAAATGGAAGGGCATCATGGATGACAAACCCCGCAATCTGCCGGTATTCAATAGGGTAAAACATGACACAGCTGCCGCGCAATGGCCCCCGGATCATGCTCCGCTATATTCCTTTACCGGTCGGGGTCCCGGTGTCATAGCCGGTTTGGGATACGAAGACAAAGCCATATATATTCCCGAAGATTCCAGCCTTTCTTTCCGTTTTGATACGCTTCCAACCGATTCTGTCCTGGTAGAGGTCTGTTTGCTGCCAACGCATGCTGTCAGCGGACCCACCCTGCGTTTCTCGATTTCTTTGGATCAGCGCCCAGCCGATACGGCCAATTATGAGACCAAAGAATCCAGCGAGGAATGGAAAGAAAATGTGCTTCGAAACCAGGCTATCCGCAGATTTGTCTTTCCGGCCGCCCGGAAGCAAAGCCACCACATCGTCATAAAAGCCCTGGATCAAGGAGTCGTCGTGGACCAGGTTAAGGTGTATGCCGGTTCCCCGGATTGATCTTACCCATGAGATCGGGCAGCTCGCTTTCCGGTAAAGAGTCGATATCCGGTCAATCGATAGGAATTTCCTCTCCCAAAAGTTTGGAAGTATCGAAAAGTCTATTTACTTTGTAACTCAAAGCACTTTTTATTAACTTTAAAACGCCTCCTGGATCTCCGATCCATTTTTTTGGGTTATTTACTTTGTAACTCAAAGCACTTTTTATGACCATCGATATCATCATCGCCTACATCAAAAGGTACGAGTTCGGACACGAAAAGGACTTCGTACCCCCCATCACCGGCATCCACCTCGCCGCCATTACTCCCCGCGAACATACCGTCCGCGTTTTTCATCAGCAGGTGGACCGGATAGACCTGGACTCCAGGTCCGACCTCATCGCACTTTCGTTCTTCAGCGGATTTGCACCGGCGGCATTCGACCTGGCCCGGGAATTTAAAAAACGCGGCAAGACGGTCGTAGCGGGTGGTCCGCATGTTACATTCAACATCGATGAGTCCCTCGATCATTTCGATGCCATCGTCACAGGCGAGGCGGAAACGGCCTGGGTAGACCTGCTGCAGGATCTCGGTCTTGGACAGCTGCAAAGGATCTATAGCGGCCGGCCATGCGACATGCTGGATCTCCCGACGCCGAGATATGACCTCTTGTCCGATAAGTTCTTTATCCGTAAGGTGATACAGGCGACAAGAGGATGTCCGTTTACCTGTTCATTCTGCACGGTGCCGACACTGAATCCAGGATTCAGGTTAAGACCGGTGGAAGACGTGATCAGGGATGCCGCCTATGATGCCTTCCCTCACTGGTGGCAAAGGAAGGTCGTCTGGTTCTGGGACGACAACCTCACCATCAACCGGAAGTACATCCATGCCCTGCTCACGCAGCTCAAACCGTTGAAAAAATGGTGGCTTACTCAGGCGAGCCTGGATATTGCCAGGGATGACAAGCTCCTCGATCTCATGCGGGACTCGGGCTGTATCGGGGTATTCCTGGGCATCGAGTCCTTTGACAAGGAAAGCCTCGCGGATGCGCATAAACGGCAGAATAAGATCGGGAATTATAAGACCGCCGTTGCCGCGATCCACAAAAGGGGGATTGCCGTTATGGCTGGGTTTATCGCGGGGTTCGATCATGATACCCCGGAAAGCATCGAAGAAATGGCGGACAGGATCATGGAGATAGGCATCGATGTACCATTCCTCAGTATTATGACGCCCTTTCGGGGAACACCGGTCTATCATGAGCTGTTAAAGGAGGGCCGGATGCTGGACAAGGGCTGGCAGTTCTATAATGGATACAACGTCGCCTTCAAACCAAAAAAAATGAGCCCCGGGGAATTGTTGCTGGCTCACAGAAATCTATGGAAAAAAGCATTCTCGATACCCCATGCGGCCAAACGTATCATCCGCGGAATGCTGACCCTACGCCCCGGCGCCCTATGTCTTTCCCTGTTCATGAATAGCTTTTATATGTACAAGCGGATCAGAAGGAACTATCCCGTGGATATGAATAAACAACCCGCTACCTCTTTCCCGACGCCAGATCCACCGGCACCGAGACATGTTCAAGCACGATCAGCCAATTGCCTCTGATCTTCCGGTAACCATCTGTAACGCGGACCCACCGGTCAATGGCATGCCCCTGCTTATCGGTACCCGTGACATGCTGAAAGCTGTGGCTGAAACCGAGACTGCCCTCCACAGTAACACCCAGGTCATGGATGGCGATTTTTGGTATGACCTCGAAATGCGAGAAAAAGTCCATCCAGTTACGGCGATAGGCGTCAGCTCCCAGATATTCTTTCCTTGGCACGACGTCGAACACGACAAGACTTTTGTCCTGTATATAATTTCTCATGATGGCGTCGATATCCCCGGCGTTAAAGGCGGCTGCAAACCTCTCCTCGAGCGCCCGGATCGCTGCTTCGTCCTCCGATGGGTCCATTCCGATGGTTTTCATATTTTGAGATTTGTCCATTCAATGTAATAAATATCACCCAATCCATTTCCGGCGCTATGCATCCGGCGCTCGAACGTTTCGGTATCCTCTTTTTTGGGAAGCATGTCGATTACCTTATTCCTGTTGCTGCCGAAAAAGAAATACTTTCCATCCCGGGTAACTTTGCCGCCCCATTCGGTAGCCGCCGAATTGATCGGCGGAGGCAGCTTTTGTGCCTTTGTCCAGATGCCTTTTACACGGCGGCTGTAATAAAAATCCATATTTGCACGACCAGCAGGATAAGCAGTCATAAAGATG
>DASZOW010000753.1:0-5363 GCA_035550615.1 Puia sp. | reverse complement strand
GGATCTTCTCCATAGTAGTTTGGCAAAAAATATTTATGAATGAATTAGGTTGATAAGGTATTGTCCATAGCCGCTTTTTAAAAGCGGTTGTGCGATCTTTTCCAGCTGACGCGCATCGATGAACCCCTTGCGGTAGGCGATCTCTTCGATACAGGCGATCCGGATGCCCTGCCGCTGCTCGATGACCTGCACGAACTGCGAAGCCTGCATCAGTGAATCGAATGTACCTGTATCCAGCCAGGCCGTTCCCCGGTCCAATATCGAAACGGTCAGGCTTCCGCGGCGCAGGTATTCCTTATTGACATCGGTGATCTCGTATTCCCCGCGGGGCGAAGGTTGCAGATTCTTAGCGATCTCCACCACCGTATTATCATAGAAATACAAACCAGGGACCGCATAATTGCTTTTTGGCCTGGAAGGTTTTTCTTCGATGGAGATGGCCTTATTGCCGGCGTCGAATTCTACCACTCCGTAACGCTCCGGATCGCTGACCTGGTAGGCATAGACGATCCCGCCATCCGGCCTGGTATTCTTTTCCAGCTGTTTACCCAGCCCGGCGCCATAAAAGATATTATCTCCCAGTACCAATGCCACGGGATCCTTGCCGATGAACGACTCGCCGATCACAAAAGCCTGCGCCAGCCCATTGGGCAGCGGCTGCTCGGCGTATGTAAAAGACAAACCCAACTGGGATCCATCACCGAATAATTTCTTGAAAAGCGGCAGATCATGCGGGGTGGAAATGATCAGGATCTCCCGGATGCCGGCAAGCATCAGTGTCGAAAGTGGATAATAGACCATGGGCTTGTCATAAACCGGCATCATCTGTTTGCTGATCGCATAGGTAATTGGATGCAGACGTGTTCCGGATCCTCCCGCGAGAATAATTCCCTTCATATATTATTAGATGGCAGTTTTGAAAATCCTCGAAAGATAGTAAAGTTACGTCAGGCTAACAATAAAATAAACGATCGCAGCCAGCAATGCGGACACCGGAATCGTCAGGATCCATGCCCAGAGCAGATTGATCGTGACGCCCCAGCGCACTGCGGAAAGACGTTTGGTGGCGCCGACCCCGATGATGGACCCGGTGATCGTATGCGTGGTGCTTACGGGAATGCCCAATTTATCCGAGATGAAAAGGGTGATGGCCCCGGCCGTCTCAGCACTCACGCCCTCCATAGGCGTGACCTTCGTGATCCTCGTACCCATGGTCTTGACGATCTTCCACCCGCCGCTCAGCGTCCCCAGCGCAATGGCCGTAAAGCTGGCCAGCGGCACCCACATGTTCGCATCGATAAATTGTTTAAATGACATTTCATGCCCCCGGGCGTGTTCATACCAGATCATGGCAGCTCCAATGATCCCCATGACCTTCTGCGCATCATTGCTGCCGTGACCAAGGCTCAGAAAGCCCGAAGAGAAAAGCTGCAGCCGCCGGAACCAGTTATCCGCACGATAAGGGTTGGCGCGTCTGCATACATTCATGATGATCATGGTAATGATGAACGCGATGATCATGCCGATAAAAGGCGCCGCTACGATAAAGAGGAAGATCGGCACTACCTTGCTGTAATTGATCACGGCAACCCCATCCCGCGACAGGGCGCCTGCATGCGCCAGCGCCGCGCCGATGAAACCGCCGATCAACGTATGCGAAGAGCTGCTCGGAATACCGAACCACCAGGTCAGCAGGTTCCAGCAGATGGCGGCAATCAGCCCGGCGAAGATGACATGCGGAGTCACGAATTTCATGTTCACCGAACTGGCGATTGCATTGCCGATCTTGAACTCCTTGAGCACATACCGGGCGATAAAAAAAGCGGCAAAATTGAACAAGGCCGCCCATAATACAGCCTGAAAAGGCGTCAATACTTTGGTGCTTACGATCGTCGCAATGGAATTGGCGGCATCATGAAATCCATTGATATAATCGAACACGAGCGCGAGAACGATGATGATGACCAGGAATGATGGCATACGGATCAGGCGTATTTGATGATGATGGACTCTATGACATTGGCTGCATCCTCGCACTTATCCGTCACGATCTCCATCACCTGGTAGATCTCCCGTTTCTTGATGACCTCTTTGGCATCCGGCTCGGTCTCGAACAACCGTTCGATACTCAGATCGAAAATATCATCAGCCTGATTCTCAATACTGTTGACCTTGACCAGGGCATCCGTGATCTTGCGCATGTCCCGCATATTCCGCAATTCCTTGACCGCGGTATGAATATGGCAGGCGCCCTGCTCGATCAGGTCGGCCAGCTTCTGGATACCCATATCATTGGGGTTGACCTTATAGAAATTGATCTTTTTGGTAGTAGAGAAAATATAATCGCAGATATCGTCCAGCGCGCTGGCCAGATAATGGATGTCTTCCCGGTCGAATGGAGTGATAAAATTCCGACCTAACTCGGTGAAAATCTGGTGAGTAAGATCGTCATTTACATGTTCCTGGTCCTCTACCTGGCTGGCGATGGCCGCCCGTTTGTCGAAATCGGGCTCGGCGACCACTTCCTTCATCAGCTTGCCCATCCGCGCTACGCCGTCAGCCACTTGCTCGAATAATGAATAAAAGACCCGGTCCTTGGGCGCAAAAAGTTGAAGGAACGATTGAAACGCCATGCAGAAAATTTGTGCAAAATTAACACTATTACACCAAAAATCCGGGCTAAGGTCTAAGATCATACCGTGGAATTCCGCCGTCCGGTTCAGATACATTAACTTTTCATTATGCAAATCCGGTCGACCCGTGGCTTTCGAATTGCGTTCCAGCAATGGTAACGGAATCTTAACGCTGCATACAACCGGCCGTTTCCTCAAACCAGTTATCTTGTCGCGGACGGCCCGGGGCACCGTCGGCAGCAACGCATTTCCTGCATAAAAATTTGTGCCGCATGTCTTTGTTACAATGGTTGGATCATCTGGATAAGACGCTGTTCGTGTTGGTCCAACACGATTCGGATCACTCCGTGCTCGATGTCATCATGCCGTTTCTGCGTGAACCGCTCACGTGGATCCCGCTCTATGCTTTCATGCTTTACTATGCTTTTCGTGTAGGTAGGCAAAACATAAAAGTCTCCGGCGGACAAGCCGGCAATATGTCGAAAACCCTGGCCTTTATCATCCTGACCGTGTTGACCGTCGCGATTACCGATAGCGTCACCGCCCGGCTATTGAAGCCGCTGTTCGGGCGTCTTCGGCCTTGTCATGATCCGGAGATACAACCCTTTCTGCGGTCGCTGGTGGACTGCGGTGGTCTGTATTCGATGCCTTCCAACCATGCCGCCAATCATTTTGGTCTCGCAGCCTTCTGGTATTTTTCGATCCGCGCGCTGAATGGCCAGAAATGGCGATGGCTATGGTTTTGGGCGGGCATTATTTGCTATGCCCAGGTATACGTGGGGAAACATTACCCCTTTGATATCCTGGTCGGGTGCATCTTCGGGACTCTAACGGGCTTGGGTATGTCCCGGCTTTTTGTCTACTGGCAATATCGTCTTGGACATCGCTTTCACCTGACCCGCCATCCGCTGAAGAATTCCACCCGGATAAGTAAGATCTGACAGCCATCAACTCCTATCTTTGCTTCTATGATGGCCAGCGGCCAACCCTCCTTGATGATCGAACCAAATCATGCCGAATGGAAAGACTATCTTCAAAAGTGGTTTATCCCTCTGCTGATCCCGGCCATCCTTGTGAATGCCGGCGGCCTTCTTATCCCCATCCTGGAACCGGACGGTTCGCTCTATGCCACGATCGCCAAGACCATCGCCCGCACCGGTGATTTCGTGAATCTCTTCGTGGACGGCAAAGACTGGCTGGACAAACCACACTTCCCTTTCTGGATGGCGGCACTCAGCTTCCGGTTCCTCGGCGTCAATGCCTTTGCGTATAAATTCCCGGCGCTGCTTTTCTGGGCCGCCGGCGCATTCTATACCTGGCGGCTGGCGCTTTCTCTCTATGGCAAACCCGTGGCCCAGCTTTCTGTTCTCATCTACGTATCGGCCGCCCATCTCGTGATCTCCAACAACGATGTCCGCGCAGAGCCTTATCTCACCGGGCTTATCATCGGCTCGGTCTATCATTTCTATAAGGCCTCACGGTCGCCTCTCGGTCTTCATCTTGTGGCCGGCTCGCTGTTGGCGGCATGCGCCTGCATGACCAAAGGCCCCTTTGTGCTGATCACGATAGGCGCCGGATTTGTGATCGATTGGATCTGGAGCAGGGAATGGAACCAGTTCCGCAATATCCGCTGGTGGCTGGCCATCGTCCTGACCGCCGTGTTCACGCTTCCCGAGCTGATCTGTCTTTATCTGCAGTTCGATAGACATCCGTCGAAGATCGTGTTTGGGCATTCCGGCGTGTCGGGTATCCGCTTCTTTTTCTGGGATAGCCAGTTCGGCCGCTTTTTCAACACGGGCCCTATCAAAGGCAGCGGCGATCCTTTCTTTTATTTTCATACCGTGCTTTGGGCCTTCCTGCCCTGGTCATTGCTGCTCTATGCGGCCATCGTCCGGAAATTAAGGAAGGGTACGGACGCCACGGCCTCCGCCCTGCCCCACCGCCATATTCCAGGCGACAAGATCTGTCTTGGCGGCGCCCTTGCCACCTTCCTGGTATTCTCGCTTTCCCGATTCCAGCTGCCGCATTATCTGAATATCCTTTTCCCCTTTTTTTCCATCCTCACCGCCGGCTATCTCTATAATATCCATCGTCGCGGCGCCCGCAAGGCGGTAAGGATCACACAGGATAGCATCAATATCTTATTGCCGGTGCTGCTCCTGCTGCTGTGCTGGCTCTTTCAGGGCTGGTCCTGGGTGATGGCGGTGCTGGTCGTGCTGGCGATCCTGCCTTTTTATCTCTTTCGCGATCATTCGGTGCCTGCTTCCATCGCCCGCAGCTTCTGGATGTCGATGCTGGTCTTTGCCTTCATCAATTTCATCCTGTATCCGGGTATCCTGCGTTACCAGGCAGGAACCCAGGCCGGCCGGTATCTCGAAACACATCCAACCTTGTCCCCATCCGCCTACCTTCTCGGGGAGGCGCCTGTGAGCTACTCCTTTGAATTCGATTGTCCGATGGCCGTGAACCGCGTTCCTATAGACAGCCTGCCAAAAACAGCCGTTGTGTTCACGCCCCTGTCTTACGGCGACACCCTCACCGCCAGGGGTTTCAATATATCGGTGATCCAACACTTCGACTATTTCCACGTCAGCCAGCTCACCGGAGAATTCGTCAATTACAGGACCCGCTCCACCGTGCTCACGCCGTGGGCGCTTTTCCGGGTCACGCGATGACGCTGCAAGACAGCCACGGCCAGGCCGCTCAATGCCCCACAATGGCTTCAAGACA
>DASZOW010000752.1:0-21790 GCA_035550615.1 Puia sp. | reverse complement strand
TGCGCAGCGGGTTTTCGAATGGGAGGGCGGATGTGAGGACCCGCGGGTCGTGGAAGACGAGAAGGGGTTGTATTATATGACCTATACGGCTTATGATGGGAAGCAGGCGCGATTGATGATCGCGACTTCCCCCGATCTGGTTCATTGGACGAAGCATGGGCCGGTGTTTGCGCATGCTTATGGAGGAAAGTACCGGGATCTGTGGTCGAAGAGCGGGTCCATCGTGAGCCGGTATGCGAATGGCCGGATCGTTGCAACGCGGGTAGCGGGGAAATACTGGATGTATTGGGGCGATCAGAATATCTGGGTGGCGACGTCCGACGATCTGATCAACTGGACGCCGGTGGAGATGCAGGCGGGGGAGAAGCCGCCGATCCCGCTTCGGGGGCAGGCGATGAATATGCCGCGATTGAAGATCGTGGTGCCGACGCGCAATAAGAAATTCGACAGCGACCTGGTGGAGTCGGGGCCGCCGGCGATGCTAACGGACAAGGGCATACTATTAATTTATAATGGGCGGAATTCAGGTTCCTTTGGGGATACGGCTTTGGCCGAGGGGACTTATGCGGGTGGGCAGGTGTTGCTGGACCGGAATGATCCAACGAGGGTTGTTCACCGGCTGGAGCGATATTTTATCCGGCCGGACAAGCCGTATGAGATCACGGGGCAGGTGGGTCAGGTTTGTTTTCTCGAGGCGTTGGCGAATTTCAAGGGCCGGTGGTTTTTGTATTATGGGACGGCGGACTCCAAGATTGCGGTGGCTGTTAAGTAGGCTCAGGTTTTCGCCGGTTTTTGGAAGCCGGCGGCTATGGGCAGGTTGCGGATGCGTTGGCCCGTGGCGTGGAAGATGGCGTTTGTGATGGCCGCGGCGGTGGGGCCCTGGGCGGCTTCGCCTGCTCCCATAGGTGGTTCTTCGGGGCGATCGATGACGACTACTTCTACGTGTGGCGCCTGATCGATATGGAGGACGGGATAGGTGGCCCATTGGCGGCTGGTGATGTGTTTTTCGTCGAACGTTACTTGTTCGAGGAGGGTCCAGCTGGTAGCCTGGATCATACCTCCTTCGATCTGGTTTTTGAGGCCATCGAGGTTGATGACTTCGCCGGCGTCGACGACGGCCCAGAGTTTTTCTACTTTTGGAAGATGGGATGTGGTGGCGATCCTGGCCGCTACGGCGCAGTAGGTACCGTTATTCTTGTATCTGGAGAAGGAGATGCCGATCGCCTGGCCGGCGTTTTTTTCGGGGGTTTGAGCTTTGATGATCTCCTGGAGTTTTTGCAGCGTTTGTCTGGCCCGATCGTCAGTGAGATGCTGAAGCCGGAATTCGAAGGGGTCCTTGCCCGCGGCTACGGCGAGCTCATCCATAAACGATTCAATAGCGAAGATGTTGGCGAAGGCGCCCAGGCTGCGGAGTGAGGATGTCCGGAGGGGGCCCTGGAAAAAATTTGCCTGTATCAGCTGGTTGGGGATGTCGTAGTAGGGTTCGGAATTCCGGTTGGCGCCGCCGCTGAACCCGGAGGGCCGGGCCGAGAATGGTTTTTCCAGATAGCGGGCAGCCAGCAGGTTTTCGGGGTGGCCGGAAGGGCGGGTGCCGTGCGTATCCGAATACAGATCATATTTCCATTGAGTGATCTTGCCCGTTTCATCGAGCGCGGCTTCGAGGTCCATGAGCATGGCGCTGCCGTAGGGTTCCCAGGCATGTTCGTCGTCGCGGGTCCATTGGACCTGGAGGGGTTTGCCAGGGGACGCCATTGCCAGTAGGGCCGCGTCTGCTGCGACGTCGTCGGCACCATTGTGGCCATAGCAACCCGAGCCGGGCACGCCGCTGACGTGAATGTTTTCGACGCGGAGCTTCAGCATGGCGGCGAGCGTTTGGCGTAGCGGATAGACACCCTGGCTATGCGTGTGAACATGCAGCTGGTTCTTCGTGTCGTCGTACAAGGCGATAGCGCAGGAGGGGCCGAGGGCGCCGTGCATGATATAGGGTTTGGAGTAGCTGGCTTTTATTGGTCTGGTTGTGGGCCGGAGGCTGCCTTTGGCTTTGACGGTCTCGGACTTTACCGGTAGGGTCCGGAGGTAGGCGGGCAGTTGACCGGGTTCGAGTTTTGGCAGGGCGGGGCCATCTTCCCATAGCGCATTTTCTTTTAAGAGCTTTTGGGCTTTAAAGGCATCGTATTGAGTTGTAGTTATAACGCCGAGGAAGCTGCCGTTGGCGACTATTTTTATGAGGCCGGGGATCGCTTTTTTAACGGTTTCTTCATCGAAGCTTTTGAGCTTTGCACCATAGCCTGGCGGGCGGACGGCGGCGCCATGGAGTAATGAGCCAGGTTGGTGATCCTGTATATAATAGGGATGGCCGTAGACGATCGCTTCGTTATCGGCGCGGGGGATAGGTTTGCCGATGAGATGGTGCTGGTCTTTGGGTTTTAGTTTTATGGGCATGTGGACCTCGCCGGTGAGCTGGCGGCCATCGAGCAGGGCGGCGATCGAGATCGACCGATTGGTTCTGCTCCGGATGATCCCTTGTTTTAGAGTAAGCTCCGATATGGGCGCATTTAGCTTTTTTGCCGCTTCTTCGAGGAGTCTTTGCCGGGCGGCCGCGGCGGCATAGCGGATGGCGGTGGCGCTGGCTTCGATGGAGTTGCTGCCGGAGGTGTAGCCTTCATCGGGGGTTTTGTCCGTGTCGGCGAGCTGGACTTCTACCTGTGACATATCGAGGTCGAGCTCTTCCGCGGCTACCTGGGCGACGGCGGTGCGGATGCCCTGGCCGAGCTCGAGTTTTCCGGTGAGGATACGGATGTGACCGTTGTCGAGGACTTGAAGCCAGGAGTCGATACGCGGATAGTCGTTGAGATCGCCGGGCAGGTCGCCGGGGCCTGCGTTTGCGGCGGTTTCGGTGGTTGGCGCGGTTGTCGCGGTTTTCGACACGAAGCCCGTAAGACAGAAGCCGATGGTGAGGCTACCGGTGGTTTTTATGAAATCTCTCCTGGACGACATGGCTTGGTTTTTAGGTATGTCGTTTTTGTTACTATAAAGTTACGGCGGGTGGATCATAGATTTTGCTTTTTCATTTCATCTATGGCATGGCCGGCGGCACGGGCGGTGATCGCCATAAAGGTCAGGGATGGATTTTGATTGCCGGTAGAGGTCATGCAGGCGCCATCGGTAACGAAGACATTCTTACAGGCATGGAGCTGATTCCACTCGTTGAGCAGGGAGGTCTTCGGGTCTTTGCCCATGCGAACGCCACCCATTTCGTGGATGTCGAGGCCGGGATTCTGATGATTGTTGTTACCGCTGATGTTTTTGCAGCCGGCAGCGTCCAGCATTTCGGAGCCCTGGGTGATGAAGTCCTGCGCCATCTTGTCGTCGTTATCATGATAGCTTACCGAGGTGATCAACTGAGGAACGCCCCATTCGTCCTTTTTATCCGGGCTGAGCCGGACGTGGTTTTCGAATACGGGTATGGTCTCGCCTTGCATGCCCATGGAGACGTACCAGATACCGGGTTCGGAGAGCGAGTCTTTCCAGGCGGCGCCGATGCCATCTTTGTAGTTCCCCTGTTCCCATCCGGCTCTCGATGCGCTGAAATAGCTCATGTATCCCCGCTGGAAGCCGAGATTTTCAGGTTTTCGGAGGTTGCGGAAGTTCGGCATGAAGACTTCGGTGGGCCGGCGGCCGTAGTAATATTTGTCGGCGTAGCCTTCGAAGACTGCGTTTACATTACCGCGATAATTGTGAAAGGCGATATAGTGTCCGAGGAGGCCGTTGTCGTTGCCAATGCCATTGGGGAAGCGAGAGCTTTTGCTATTGAGCAGGATGAGGTTGGTATTGAGACAGGCGGCGTTAACGAAGATGATGCGGGCATAGTATTCGGAGACCTTTTTGGTCTGAGCGTCTATGACGCGGACGCCTGCGGCTTTGTTCTTTTTTTCGTCGTAGATGATCTCGCTTACCACGCTATACGGTTGGAGGGTGAGGTTACCGGTACGTTCGGCCCAGGGGATCGTCGTCGAGTTAGAGTTGAAATAACCCCCGAACGGACAGCCCCTTTCGCACATATCGCGGGCCTGGCATTGGCCGCGGCCTTGCTCGATGTGGATGGGTTCGGGTTTTGTGAGGTGGGCGCAACGGCCGATGATGACGGGACGATCGTGATAGCGCTGCATGATCTTTTCCCGGATATGTTTTTCGACGCAGTTCATTTCCCAGGGAGGAAGGAATTCGCCGTCGGGTAGTTGTGGGAGGCCGTCTTTGTTGCCGCTGATGCCCGCGAATTTTTCCACGTAGGAGTACCACGGCGCGAGGTCGTCGTAGCCGATAGGCCATGGGGTAGCGAAGTTATCGCGGGATGGACCTTCGAATTCAAATGGCGACCAGCGTTGTGTCTGTCGCGCCCAGAGGAGGCTTTTGCCGCCGACCTGATAGCCCCGGATCCAGTCGAACGGCTTTTCCTGGATATACGGATGTGCTTTATCGGGTACGAAGAAATGTTTTGTGGCTTCGCCGTAGGCGTAGCAGCGGCTGAGGACGGGGTTGTCGTCGAGGACGGCGTTAGGCAGGCGGCCGCGGTGTGGGAACTCCCAGGGCGCTTTGGTGGCGGTGGGATAGTCTTTGAGATGTTTCACGTCCCGACCGCGTTCGAGCAGGAGGGTTTTCAGGCCTTTGCCGCAGAGTTCTTTGGCGGCCCAGCCGCCGCTGATGCCGGAGCCGATGACGATGGCGTCGTAGTGATCCATATAACAGCTTTTGTTCTTGTGGGAAGTTAAGAAAAAAAAGCCGGGTGGCGGATGCAGTTGCGGTTTGCCGGTCAGCGGAACCGGATGATCAGTATGAGTAGCGCCAGGCGGTAGAGGACCCAGGTGATGGAGAGCGTGCTGCCGAGGTGGAGGAGCCTGGTACGGCGGATGTGTTCGATGAGCATGAGGGTAGCTACGAAAAGGAACCAGCCGGTGGCGATGGGCGGGGAGGCATGCAGGGCCAGTGCGGGGAGCAGCAGGAGGCTTCCCACGAAAGAGATGGTCATCATGTTACCGAGGTAATCCCAGCGTTTTTTGGAGTGGCAGGCGCCGATGATGAGGCCCTGGAAAAGGAGCTGGCCTCCGCATACCAGGTATTCCCTGTAGCTGGCGCCGGGAAAGGGTAAGAGGTTCGAATAGTGGGTGAGGATGAAGCCGGCGGCTATGACGGTTGTCAGCAGGTAGGCTATTCTATAGCGCAGGTTGAAAGAGGGCTGCAGGGTGTGGTTGGTCGTTTCGGTTGCGGGGATGATGACTTTGCGGTTATAGGAGATGAAGGCGTATAGTTTGCGCATGGTCCATGCGAAGGGTTTGTTTTT
Organism: Puia sp.; assembly: GCA_035550615.1. Classification (GTDB taxonomy): domain Bacteria; phylum Bacteroidota; class Bacteroidia; order Chitinophagales; family Chitinophagaceae; genus Puia. The sequence goes on along the minus strand of DASZOW010000752.1, from coordinate 16,452 downwards.
GAATAGCGGGTTGAGGATGGGAAAGGAGTGGGCGATAACTTTGAAGAGGCTGTCGATGCCGTAGGAGACCTGGCCGGTGGTTGTGTCGATAAGGGCTATTTCGTTGACGGCGCGTTGGCGGTCGATGAGGGGGCAGGAGGGTAGAAATTCCTGGTAGGGGGCGCGGCCGTTGTCGTCGAGCATGTGGGTGGTGGTGAAGGCGCGTGAATAGGCCTGGCATAGGGGGCATTCGGCGTCGTAGAGGAGGATATGATCTTTTAGAGTGGGCATAGATTTGGTTTTTTGGTTGGTAGTACAAAGATATAGATATTTTCTGAACTTTCAAAACTTACTGAAAATATGATATTATTAATTTGATGCCGGTGATGTGACACAGAAAGGGGATATTGTTTTTTATGAATATGATTCTAATTCAGCGGGAATTGAAGTGAGATTGGTTGATGAATCAGTGTGGTTGAATATCAATCAGATAGCTATCTTATTTGAACGCGATAAATCGGTTATTTCCAGACACTTATCAAATATATTTAAAGAAGGAGAGCTTGATCCTTTGTCAACTGTTGCAAAAAATGCAACAGTTCAAAATGAAGGTGGCAGACAAATTACCCGGGAAATAGAATATTATAATTTAGATGCAATTTTATCAGTAGGCTATCGTGTTAATTCGCTTAAAGGCACTCAATTTCGGATTTGGGCCAATCGAATTCTTAAGGAATATCTGATTAAAGGGTACGCTATCGATCAAAAGCGTTTTCGGGAGCAATCCAGGCAACTTGAGGAGTTAAAACAGACGGTGAAATTGCTGGGGAATGTAGTGGAGAGCAAAGCACTGAATTCGGACGAGGCGACGGGTTTGCTCAAGGTTATTGCTGATTATGCTTATGCACTGGATGTGCTGGACAAGTATGATCACCAGGTTTTGGAAATAGAGGCAATTTCGCCGAAGGAGTTATTTCAAATCACCTATTCTGCGGCCAAGGAGGCCATTAAGGGCCTGAAAGACAAATTTGGCGGAAGCCGTCTTTTCGGGAATGAGAAAGACGAGTCTTTTCAGGGTTCGCTGGCTGCGATTTATCAGACGTTCGGGAGGAAGGATCTATATCCCAGTGTTGAGGAGAAAGCGGCCAATTTGCTCTATTTCGTTATTAAGAATCATTCTTTTTCTGATGGCAATAAGCGCATTGCGGCTTTCTTGTTTGTTTGGTTCCTTGAGAAGAATGGCACTTTATATCGGCCTGATGGATCGAAGAAGATTGCGGATAATGCGCTTGTCGCATTGACATTGATGATCGCCGAAAGCAAGCCGGAGGAGAAGGAGATGATGACGAAGGTGGTGGTGAACCTGATCAATCGGAAGAATTGATCGATGGGAGTGGTTATGGAAAAGGATCTTTTTGGGGTCATGGTAGAAAAGTGGTTATGCGTGCAAAATTTTTACTGCTCATGCTGATAATCGGGGGAGTGGCCAGGGGACAGCGTAATGTGGAGGGGCTATATCAACTAGCCGGCAATCCAACTATGTTCATCCGGTTCACGGAACGGGATGGGGAACTTGTGGCCAGGTTTCTATGGGATGAAACGGCTGAAGTCCATTTTTTACCTGATTCGGGACTGGTGTTTATCCGGAAAGACGAGGGAGAAGATGGGCGTGTGCATATCCGTTTCCGACGAGATGAGCAAGGACGGGTCGTCCATGTGACGATGGGTAATGGAACGGAGTGGGATCGCAGTGATGGTGCGGCGGTGTCAGCTGAGCGGTTAAAGGAGCTGGCCGGAAACTATCAATCGGTGGACCATGCGGAAAACCGGCTCGTGATCCTTGCGGGCGATAGCTCGCTTGTGGTGAAACAATTGTCCGATGGGCAGGAAACGCTTGTTGTGCCGCTTTCCAGCACGTTCTTCTATTCGCCGACGCGATTTTATACCCTAACGGTCCTGCCTTCACGCAAGCGGAAAACGCCCCGGGAGATCCGGTTAATGAACCGGGAAAATTTTAGATTTACCGGAAAGTAATGAGCACTCTCGCGGAATGCATTATTGGAAAGTAGCGAAGCCTTCGATCTTGCGGTAGGGATGGGTGAAGAAATCGTAGATCTGGGCGTTGAACTGATCTTTTTTGAAGATGGGCACGGAGTGGCCGGAGTTGGGAACGATCCACAGATAGGACTGAGGGATGTTCGCGGCGATGGTGACGGTATGTTGGACGGGGATGGCGTCGTGGTCGCCGCCGATGACGAGGGTGGGACAGCTGATCCGGTGCAGCTGTTCGAGGGTAATATGCGGCTGGTACAGGTCGAGATCGACAATTTTTTGCTGATTTTTTGTTTCGGGGGTGCGCGGTTTTTTGAGGATGTTGGCGTGTTCCCTCTTTATCAGGTTATACACGAATGGCGTTAGGCCGGTGGTATCGGGCCAGAGATTGGCGCCGGTGAAGGCCATTTTTTTGACCTTGTCGGGATGACGGATGGCCAGGAGGAGGGCGTCAATGCCCCCATCGCTCCAACCGATGACGTAACAGCTATCCAGATGGAGGGTATCGAGCAGGGCATTGAAATCGTCGACGATCTGTTCGAACGTCAGGGAGTCCGAAGGATCTTTGGATTTCCCATGGGCGCGGGTATCGATGGCGATGACCTGATAATGTTGCGAAAAGAAGGGAATCTGATTGGCCATATTGCCGATGGACCCGCCATTACCATGTAACAACAGCAATGGCTCGCCTTTGCCATAGGTTTCGTAGTATAGTTTGAAGCCGCGGGTAGAAAGATAATGGCCGGCGGCGGGGTTGTTGCCGTAATGGATCTGGGCAGTCGTCGTTTGGGCGAATAATGCCAGGAGGACAAGAAGCAGCAGGAAGGTTCTCATGGCCTAAATATAGGGAATTTGGGTCGGGCGTGGCTATTGGGAAAAATTGGAGCCAGGGTCGGGCGTGGCCATTGGGTCGCGGTTTTGGGAAAATCTTCAATGAAGAATCGAGTCGATGGCGGCTTCGAGATATTCGTCGCGGCCCTGGCGGATGCCTTCGATGGTTTGATGCACCGGAAGGTCGATGCGGACGCCGACGCGTTGCGTTTGGCCCCAGTCGGGATAAAATACACCCAGGCCGGAGAGGGCCGTTGCGACGCCGCCGGGAAGAGACAACTGGCTCACATTGCCATCCGCCCCCGCCGTTGTGCTGCCTACGACGATGGCGCCGGGAGTGGAGCGTAGGGCCATGGTGGTGTATTCGGCCTGGCTTTGGGTCATGCTGTTGACGATGATGACGAGCTTTCCCTTATAGGTATCCGCAGATGGCCCTCCATTTTTGACCGGACCGGCCTGAACAAAGACCCCGGGGATATGGGTGGAGTTCCGGGTGAAGTACGCGAATGGCGTGGTTGTCGCTTTGAACCATCCACCATAAGTAAAGGGCATGAAGGTGCTGGGATAACAACGCATATCGATAATGATGCCGCGGGTGTCTTTAAAGAGGGCGCGGATCGTGTCGAGGTCTTTGTCTGTCAATTTATCGGGAACGATATAGCCGATGTTGTGATCCATGAGCTTGAACGCGGGACCGTCGGGGATATCGCTAAACGGAAAATAGCGGGCGGCTTTTGTGTAGGGGATGCGCTGAACGGTGATCTCTTTTGCCTGGCCGTTATGTTCTATCGTAAGCGTGGCCGTTGCCACATTGCTGCGCATCAACCAGCCGTAAGCGCCCGGCAGGTCACGCAGCTGCGAGGCTTCGTTAGAGCCGGTGGTAAGCGGGAGATATTTCTTTACCAGCTCATCGACGGGGACGCCGTCTATTTTCTTGATGATATCACCGGTTTCGAGCGCCGACGAATCCTGGCCGAAAGAGTGGATGACGACGAGCTCACGTTCCACGAATTTTGCCCGGACGGGAATCATATAGAGGCCCTTGAGGGAATCCAGATCGCTCGAGGCGCCGAAACCTGCATGCGAGTCATGCACGTGAGCAATCATTTTTATACAGGCCAGCAGGTATTCGTTCTTGTTTGCGGCGCCGATAAACGCCGGGATCAATTCCGGGAGTACGTTATTCCAGCCTTCGGTGGCAAGGTTTCGATAAGGATAGTAATATTCGACGATATTCCAGTAGCGGAACAAGGCGATCAACCGGACGATCGCGGGCGGACAGGAGGAATAGCCGTAGTTGGATTCGTTATAGACCTCCAGGCCACCGTTTTGAGTAAGTCCTAAGTAATAGCTATCGTTTCTCCCATCGTAATTATCGCGGATGAAGGCCAGTTTTTTTACCAGCGATGCGGGCAGGTCGTTGTCGGTGAAGATACCGCCGTAGTCGGGTTTCAGCCTAATGTCGGTGGCGGAATCCCGCGCGCAGCGGGAGCAGGCGGGGACGGGCCCGAGGCTATCGATCATGGCTTCTACGAGGCGGTAGGCGGCTTGCGGAGTGGCGTTCAAGATCCGCGGCACAAGGCTGACGAGGATAGAATCGCAGTTGAATTGTCCACCGGTGATCGCGGGATGATAATATTTGAGGAAACCCCAGATCCTCCCGAATTCGGCGAGCTGGTCGAGTTTTGCCGGGCTATAGTCGCGGGTGAGGGCATCGGATGCGATTTTTAGCGTTTCTGCATCGATGGTCCTTGGGCTGGTGAGCGCTTTGGCTGGTACGAGCCCGGCAGCCTTACCGTCGACATATAGGTGCAGATCGTCGACCCACATTTTTCCGCTGCCTGCGAGCAGGGCGCCGACGACGATCCGTCCGGCGGCTTTGGCATTATAAGGAATTTCGATGGAGTATTCTTTCCAGTCGTTTGTGCCATGAATATATTGTTGTTGCATACCTTTGAAGCCAATTACCGTGTTAGCATGGTCCTGAAGTCTGAACCAGAGGCCGGCATATCCAGCCACATTTTCGGTTTTTATATAGCCGGTTAGCCTGAGCACCGAGCCCTCTGCGGGGGGCGCAATCGTCGTGCTGAGGCCCCCGTATCCTGCTTTGGCGTTGGGTAACTGCCGGATGCTGACGGCGTATTTGCCGTTTTGCGGGTTGGCAGAGTCGAGCCGGACCGCGTAGTCTTTTTCCGAGGAAGGAAGATCCCAGCCGACAGGGTGATGGGAGGAGTCGATCTGTTCGAAACTAAAGTTATACTTGTCTTGGGCGTGTAGCCGACGTGAGACGATCAGGATGCCGATGAGGGTTAGCAGGCGTAGGTTCATAGCGAAAGGCATGAAACTAAGATACTCAATTCATCGAAATGCCGGGGGAATTCGTCGAAATTTTTATGGGGTAAGGGGAGTAGTTATAGATTTGTGGCCATGAAACAAATTCTACTTTTATTTCTCGGATTCATACCGGGGCTTGTTTTTTGTCAGCCTCTCGATAAGGTCGTGTTCGATGCCAGCGACAGTGTCAACGGATATTATCTTGCGGCGCGGCCTTTTTCCGGGGTCATCAAGGGCGTGATCGTAGTGTTCACGGCTTTTCAGGGACCGGAGAGTATCGTACCCGAAACGAAGTTGCACAATGTGGCTGCTGCCAATGATCTGCTTACGGTCTATGCTTCGGTGGGACGGCGGGTGTCGCCGGGGGCGGCAGAGATGGATCGGATGAACAAACTGTTTGCGCATGTGGTAGAACGGTATAAGGCCGATAGCACGAGGTTTGCCGTGGGCGGATTCGATGTGGCAGGGATGGCGGTGTTGCGTTATGCCGAGCTGGCGCGGGAGCATCCGGAGCAATATGTGATCCGGCCCAGGGCCGTTTTTGGGATCGACGCGCCGGTGGATCTGGGGGGTCTGCATGAGTGGTGCGAGCGGCAGATAAGGAAGAATTATCCCAGCCCCTCGTTGGGGGATGCGAAGGCGATGCTCGATATGCTGAATAAAGAGGGAGTCGCCGTGGCAGAGTGGACGCCCTTTGATCATAATCGAACGGAGCGGGGACATGAGCAGTTCTTAAGACATACGGCGGTTCGCCTTTATTATGATACCGACGAGGAGTGGCAGCTGAAGGCGAGGAGGAACAGCTATTACGATACCTTTTTGCCCGATGGGTCCGACATGATCGATCAGCTATTGTTACAGGGGAATAACAGGGCCGAGTTCGTGGCGGCGAAACAGCCGGGGATGCGGAGCAACGGCAACAGGAATGCTTCCGCTTTTTCTATTATGGATGAAGTGGACTGTGTTCAATGGGTGATGAAGGAATTGCGGACCTACCGGTTCGATATCCCGGACGGCTGGGGGGTAGAGCGGATAGCGTTGCCGCCAGTTTTTGCGCCGGGCTGGACGTTGAAAGGCTTCGAGGAGATCCGGTTCATGCCGGGTTGGGGGATCGCGGGCAGGCCAGACTACTGGTCGCTGGCGTATCTGTTCTGGCTGGATGGAGGACAAAAGATCGATGCCGCGGTTTTGCAGGAGAACATTCGCTGCTATTACCAGGGGTTGGTAGAGACGGGCGGCGGGCCGGTGAAGCATCAGATACCGGCGGATAAGATGGTGACTACGCGGGTACAGATGAAGGCGATAAAGACGGAAGCGGACGATGTGAGCACGTTTGCGGGAACGGTGGACATGCTGGATTATATGGCGATGAAGCCCATGCGGCTGAATTTCCTGGCACATATCAAAGATGGCTGCAATACGGGACATATACCGGTTTTCCTGGAGCTTTCGCCGAAACCCTATGACGATGACATCTGGCTCCAACTGAAGCAGATGAAGAAGCAGTTTAGTTGCCAGGAGTGAAAGGGAAATTGTATCTTAGACAGATGCATGTCTATTCCAGGTTTTCTATTCTAATATTAGGAGTGGTTTTTTTTGTGGCCCAGGCGCATGCGCAATTCGAACAGGTAGCCGTAGACGGCGGACTGATCTCGGGGACGGTGGAGCCGCAGGGCGATATCCATGTATTCAAGGGGATACCGTTTGCCGCGCCGCCGGTGGGCGTGTTGCGCTGGCGGGAGCCGCAGCCGGTGCTGTCATGGGCCGGGGTGCGGAAATGTGACAGTTTCGGGCCGAGCCCGATGCAGGGGAAGCCAGTGCCTTTTAGTATGTGGTCCCAGGAGTTCCTGATCCCTGCTTCGCCTATCAGTGAAGACTGTCTGTATCTGAATATCTGGACGGGGGCGAAGTCGGCTGGTGAGCGGCGGCCGGTGCTGGTATGGATCTATGGCGGCGGCTTTGTCAGCGGAGGTAGCGGTGTTCCCATCTATGATGGAGCGGCCATGGCGCGCAAAGGAGTGATTTTTGTGAGCATCAATTATCGTGTCGGCATATTTGGATTTTTTGCGCATCCGGAGCTGTCTTTGGAATCGGGGCATCATGCTTCGGGGAATTATGGTCTGCTGGATCAGATCGCGGCGTTGAAATGGGTGCAGAAGAATATCGGGGCTTTTGGCGGCGACCCGGAGAACGTGACCATTGCGGGGCAGTCGGCGGGCTCCATGAGTGTGAATTGCCTGGTGGCATCGCCGCTGGCTAAGGGACTTTTCGAGAAAGCGATCGGCCAAAGCGGCGCAATGTTTGTGGGCGAGATGACCTCGTTACTGGATGCGGAGAATGCCGGCCAGAAGACCATGGAGGAGTTGAAGGCGGAATCGGTAAAGGATCTTCGGGCCATGCCTGCGGAGGAGCTGATGAAGCGGGCGCAGGGGACATTCCGGCCGATAGTCGACGGGTATGTGTTGCCGGATGCGGTCGTCAATATCTTCAAGGCAGGGAAGGAGAATAAGGTCGGGTTGCTTACCGGCTGGACAAAGGATGAGGTCGCGCCGGCGATTAAAAATGCGCGGGGATATGAACAAGAGGTAGGCGCCAGGTACGATGGTGATTCCGCGGCGGTCCTCGAGCTTTATCCCGCGTCGACGGATTCCGAGGCGGCGGTGTCACAGCGGCGGCTTGCCAGGGATGAGATCATCGGAGTGCATAATTATGCGTGGGCGAATTTAGAAAGCGATCAAGGACAAAGGGTATTTGTATACCGGTTCACGCGGAAGCCGCCGGCAACGGGGGTATATGTCAAATATGGCGCCTTTCATACAGCCGATGTGCCTTATGCTTTCGACAATCTTCGATTCGTGAACCGGCCGTGGCAGCCGGTGGATGATACGCTGGCGGAGGTTATGTCTTCTTATTGGGCCAATTTTGTCCGGACGGGTGATCCGAATGGAGCCGGGCTTCCGCATTGGCCTCGTTATACTACGGCCGATAAACTGATCATGGTGCTTGGCGATAAGCAGGAGAGCGAGTCGATACCGGATAGCGGGGAGCTGGATTTTCTTTATAATAGAAGGTGATGGTTTCGGTAATGAGGGTGTAGGTTAGACTTCGCGGCCCATTTTGAGCATCAGGCCGCCATCCATAAAATACGTGGCGCCGGTGACATAGTCGGAGTCTTCGGATGCGAGGAAGAGGGCCAGTTTGGCGATCTCGGCGGGGAAGCCCGGTCGCTTCAGCGGCACCGCTTCGCCTTTATCTTTTTGCGCTGCGGGATTGTTCATGAGATCCTTATTCATGGGCGTTACGATCATGCCGGGGCCGAGGTTGTTGACGTTGATGCACATATCACCCAGTTCAAGGGCGAGGGTGCGGGTGAGGTTGCGGAGGCCGCCTTTGGCCGCGTTATAATCGGCGGCATTGGTGAACATGACCTCTTCATGAATAGACGTAATATTGATGATCTTGCCTTTGCCGCCTTTGTCCCTACGGTGGCGGGCGAAGCTGCGGCAATTGAGGAAGGCGCCATATAGATCCGATTTAATGGTCCGGTCGAACTCTTCCAGAGACATGTCGATCACCGGTTTTTTGGCGCCGTTGGTGCCGGCGTTGTTTACGAGGATATCTATGGATTTGAATGTGGCGATGGCTTGTTCGAACAGGCGATCGACCTTGGCTTCGTCCTGGACGTCGACTTGCATGACGATGGCTTTTTGGCCGGTTTTTTCAATCTCCTTTGCGGTGTTTTTACCACCTTCTTCGTCGTGGTGATAGCAGACAACGATGTTGGCGCCCTGGTTAGCGAATTCGATGGCGATTGCCTGGCCGATGCCGGAGTCGGAGCCGGTGATGATGGCGGTTTTTCCCGCTAGTTTTTTCATGGGATATGGCGCAGCAATTATCGGACCCGGTTCATACCTTTTTTTGAGCGTTTCGTCACATTTTTTATTACGCGTCTTGTGGGCCGGTACTTTAGAGTATGAAAAAGCTAATTCTCATTTTGATCTTCGGGTGTGCGACTGCGGCTTTATTTGCACAGACAGATACACTTTTGGCACCTGCGGCCTTGCGCAGCGACCTGGTGTTGCTGCGTGATACCTTGCAAGACGTGCATCCCGGCTTATACCGGTATCGTTCGAAGGCTTATATCGATGCGGTGTTTGACAGCTGCCTGGGCAGTATCCGGGACAGCATGCGGGTGACGAGTTTTTTCCGGTTGACGAGCCGGGTGATCGCGGCGATGGAGGATGGGCATACCAATTGCCGGTTGCCGGGGCCCCTGATGAAGGCGTATTATGCGAATGCCGATGTTTTTCCAGCGGTTGTTTTATTTATCGGTGGGCGCGCCTATTTTTTATGTTGCCGGCAGCAGCCGGAATTGGCAACGGCCGAGTTGCTCACGATCAATGGACGACCGATGTCAACGATCATAGAGCGGCTGTTTGAATATATCCCTTCCGACGGGGCGATCGAGAGCCGCAAGAACTGGGAGCTGGATGAGTTTTTTCCATTGTTTTATAATCTGGAATATGGCGTGAGGGACAGTTTTACCGTCGGGTACCGAATGCCGGACGGAGCAAAGGGGGCAAGTGTATTGAAGGCCGGTCTTCTAAAGGACGTTTTGTGTCATGCGCCGTTCCCGCGTCCAAGCCGGTATCTGACCCTGGAGTATAAGCCGGGGAATGTGGCCGTGCTGACGATCAGGACATTTCTCGATGCGTTCTTGCGACAAACCGGGGAACATTTTGGGCCATTTTTAGACTCAGCTTTCGGCGATCTGGCCGTGAAGAAGGTGAAGCGGCTGGTGATAGACATCCGGGGGAATCAGGGGGGCAATGACATGAATGGGGTGTTGTTGTATTCATATCTGGCCCAAGGGCCGTTTAGGTATTATTCTTCGTTCCGGAGTGTGAAAGAAGAGTATACAGAACGTCAGAACCCGGGGCTGGCGATGCAGCGACCGCGGGAGCGTGCTTATAGGGGTAAGGTTTATTTTCTTATCAATGGGCGGAGTTTTTCAGCGACTGCGGAGTTTGCGGCGGTTGCGCGGAGTAATCGTCGCGGGGTGTTTATCGGGGAGGAGATAGGCGGGGGATATTATGGTGATGCCTCGGGTGACGATGACATGGTAATTTTGCCGAATAGCCATATCTCGTGCCGGATCCCGCTGATGCTTTATACGATGGCGGTGCGGCCGGACCGGTATCCTGACCGCGGAGTACGGCCGGATTATACGGTGCTGCCGACGGTTCGTGATCTCGAAGGGCTGGGGGATCGGCAGATGGACTTTGCATTGAAGCTGATCGCGAGCGGGCGGTAGGTGGCGCAGGCGGACAGGGAGCGTATCGAAAGCGGACAGTTTTGGTCATCGTAGATTGTGTAGTTTAATGATTTTTAACGATTTGCGGGTTCGGCATTTTTATGGTGGAGTTTGCAGGTGAAAAAACCATACCTCCCATGTTCCGCAATTATTTTAAAACTGCTTTTCGGAGCCTACGGGCGAACAAGGGTTATTCCGCGATCATGACGATCGGGTTAGCCGTAGGGATTGCCGTTTGCCTCGTGATCTTTCTTTTTATCAGTTATGAGCAGAGCTTCGATGCTTTTCATCACAACGTCGCAAGGATCTACCGGGTGTTGACGGTCGGCAAGGGGAAGGCCGATAAGCCTGCCGAACCTCAGTCGGGAGTTCCCGCTCCGCTGCCGGCGGCGATAGAGAACGATCTGCCGGACTGGAAGGCGACGGGGATCTTCGGAATGGAAGACATCCAGATGATGGCGCTGGACAAGGAGGGAAAGACGCAGAAGAAGTTCAAGGAGAAGCTGGGTGTCATGATGATGGAACCGAGCTTTTTTTCCATTTTCGATTTTCCCTGGCTGGCGGGTGATCCGGCCAAGGCGCTGGCGCCGGGCGATCATATCTTGATGACAAGGTCTACGGCCGAGCGGTATTTCGGGGACTGGAAACAGGCGATGGGACAGAACGTTAAATTCCAGAATTTTAAAGTTTTTACGGTATCGGGCATCATCGCCGATCCGCCGAGCAATAGCGATTTTCAGCAATTGAAGATGATCATCCCATACGACATTGCGGGGTTTAAGAAGTCAAAGGATTGGAGATCGATCAATTCCAATCATCAGTGTTTTGTGATGTTGCCGGCGAATGTGACGATGGCGACTGCCGATAAACAACTGAGCCAGCTTTCCAGGAAATACCGGGCTAAAGATAATGAGGTCGGACAGATATTAGAGCCTTTGTCCGAAATCCATTATGATGACAAGGCGGCCGATTATAGCGGCCGGACCATCACGAAGGACCGGATACACACCTTGTGGATGATCGCAGGTTTTATCCTGCTTATCGCCTGTGTGAATTTTGTGAATATATCTACGGCGCAGGCGGTGAACCGCGCTAAAGAAGTCGGCGTGAGAAAGGTGCTGGGCAGTAACAGGCGCCAGCTGCGGTCGCAATTTATGCTGGAAGCATTCCTGCTGGTGTCGGGGTCGGTGGTGCTGGCGGTAATATTGACCTTGATCCTGCTGCAGCCGGTGGGCAGGATGCTGGATATGCCGGTAGCCGCGGGGATGTTGCAGCAACTGCCGGTGTTGTACTTTCTTCTGGCCGTGACGGGAGCAGTAACGCTGCTGGCGGGTTTTTATCCGGCGCTGGTGCTTTCGAGGTTCAATCCGATCAGTGCGCTGAAGACGAAGCTGTCGGAGCGGAGCAGCAGCGGGATCAATCTGCGTCGTGGACTGGTCGTATTGCAGTTTGTGATCGCGCAGGGGTTGATCATCGGTACTTTACTGATCCTGCGGCAGATGAATTATTTTACCCATGCTTCGATGGGATTCGATAAGGAGGCGATAGTGACGGTGCCTTTCCCGGGCGACAGCGTCAGTCTTAGCAAATTGGATTATGTGCGGGACAGGTTGTTGCAGATGAAGGGTGTTCAGAAAGTAAGTTTTAATGGCGCCAATCCGGCGGATATCGATAACTGGTGGACGGATTTCAAATTCGATCATGCCGCCAAGGGGGTAGGTTTTGCGGTGATCGACCGGTTTGTGGATGAGAATTATCTTTCGACATACGGGTTGAAGCTGGTGGCGGGGCGGAATTTAACACCGAACGATTCCATCAGGGAATTCCTGGTGAACGAGACGCTGGTGAAGAAATTGGGCTTTTCGAATCCGCAGGATGTGTTGAACAGAGAGATCAATATGTGGGATGGCTGGGCCAAGGGGCCGATAGTGGGCGTCGTCAAAGATTATCATCCGGCCAGTCTGAAGGATTCGCTGGCTCCTTTATTCATGTTGTACCGCAAGCCGCGGTTCAATGCGGCGGGCATTAAATTAACCGGCGTCGATATTTCCGGGACGATGAAGGCGATCGAAAAGCTTTGGAGCAGCGTATATCCCGATTATGTATTCGAATATGAATTTTTAGATAAGAAGATCGAAAGTTTCTATAAAGAGGAAGCCAAGCTGTCGCTTTTTTACAGAGTGTTTGCTTCTATTGCGATCTTCCTGAGCTGTCTGGGGTTGTATGGTTTGGCGTCCTTTATGGCGGCGCAGCGGTTGAAGGAGGTGGGGATACGGAAGGTGCTGGGGGCTACGGTGGCGAATATCATTTATCTATTTAGCCGGGAGTTTGTCTGGCTGATCGCCATCGCCTTTGTGATCTCGGCGCCGATAGCGTGGTATTTTGTACATCACTGGCTACAGCAGTATGTGTTCCGGTTGCCGATAAGTGGCTGGATCTTTGTGTCCGGCGGCGCGGCGGCTTTGCTGATCGCCTTGGCGACGGTGAGCTTTCAGGCATGGAAGGCGGCTGCCAGAAACCCTATACGCGCTTTGCGTAGCGAGTAGCCGTTCGGCGGTTTTCGATCTTCGGAACGAATAATCATGCGTTATGTTTAAAAATTATTTCAAGGTCGCTTTTCGCGGGTTGTTGAAAGACAAGCTGCATTCCACGATCAATATCGTGGGATTATCGATAGGCATGGCGGTGGCTTTGCTGATCGGGTTGTGGATCCATGACGAATTATCCTACGATAAGAATTTTGCCCATTATGACCGGATTGCGCGGGTCTTCCAGAATTTGACCAACAATGGCGAGGTGCAGACGTGGCTGGAGATGCCTTATCCATTGGCGGATGAATTGAGGAAGCATTATGGGGGCGATTTCAAGAGAGTCGTGATGGCTACGGAGGAAGACAAACATTTATTGCGCCTGGACGACAAGAAGATCAACGTGGATGGAATTTTCATGGAGCCGGCGGGAACGGAGCTGTTCAGCCTGGACATGCTACGAGGTGACAGGCATGGGCTGGATGATCCTACCGGTGTGCTGCTTAGCGAATCCACCGCGAGGGCTTATTTCGGCGATTCCGATCCGATGAATAAGATCATGAAGATCGACAATCTGCCGCCGGTCAAGGTTACTGGTGTGTACCGGGATTTTCCAAAGAACTGCTCGTTTGCCGATCTGGGTTTTATTTCGAGCTGGGCTTGTCTGTATAACGGCACCGAGTGGATCAGGACGATACAGGACCCGTGGCGTCCGAATTGGGTGGTCGATTATGTTGAGCTGAACGACCATGCGGATATCGCGCATGCTTCCGCGCGGATCAGGGATGCCAAATTAAAAATGGTCAATAACGCGCTGAAGACGAAGAAACCGGCACTGTTCCTTGCGCCAATGAGCAGATGGCATTTGTATTCGAAATTCAAGAACGGAGTGAATGTGGGCGGCGCCATCCGGTACGTGTGGATGTTCGGGATCATCGGGGTCTTCGTGTTGCTGCTGGCCTGTATCAATTTTATGAATCTAAGCACCGCGCGTAGCGAGAGGCGGGCCAGGGAAGTCGGCGTTCGCAAGACGGTAGGATCTTCAAGGAGGCAGCTGGTGGTGCAGTTTTTTACCGAGTCGTTCCTGACGGTGATCGTGGCATTCGGGCTGGCCTTGTTGCTGGCGTGGCTGGCGCTGCCTTTTTTCAACGAGGTGGCGAATAAGCAGCTAAGGGTGCCCATGGGAAGCGTTTTTATGTGGATGAGCTGTCTCGGTTTTGTGTTGTTCACGGCCCTGGTGGCGGGAAGTTACCCCGCGATTTACCTATCTTCTTTCCGGCCAGTGAAGGTGTTGAAGGGAACATTCAGGGCAGGCCGGTTTGCAGCTTTGCCACGCCGCGTTTTGGTGGTCGTGCAGTTCACGGTATCGGTGGCATTGATCATTGGGACGATGGTGGTATACCGGCAGATACAATTTGCCAAGGACAGGCCGGTTGGCTATAGCCGTAAGGGGCTGATCGCGATTCAGACGGAGATATCTGCTTTTCATCCGCATATCGACGCGATAAGGGAAGAATTATTAAAGACAGGCATGGTCACGGATGTTGCCGAGTCAAGCAGTTCGACGACTGCCGTTGGGAACAGCAGCAGTAGTTTTGACTGGCCGGGTAAGGACCCTAATTTTTCCATCGATTTTGCGTGTGAAGCCGTATCGTGGGATTATGGGAAGACGATCGGCTGGCAGATCAAAGAGGGGAGGGATTTCTCACGGGAGTTTTTATCGGATAGCTCGGCGATCATCCTGAATGAGGCAGCGGCGCATATGATGGATCTAAAACATCCGATCGGTACGGTCGTCTCGAGCTTCGGTCGACCGACGCATGTAGTCGGGGTCGTGGGGGATATGGTGGTCGGCTCGCCTTACGACGAAGCCGGGCCGATAATCTATCTATCGCAGGGAAACAACTCAGTCAATCACCTGATCGTCCGGATCAATCCCCTGGTGACGGCCCGGGATGCGCTGGCGAAGATAGCGCCGATATGTAAGAGATTCGATCCGGAGGAGATCTTCAGCTATCAGTTTGCGGACGATGAGTATGCGCGAAAATTCGAGGATGAGGAGCGGATTGGGCACCTGGCCGGTTTTTTTGCGTTATTTGCCGTAGTGATCTCCTGTCTCGGGTTGTTCGGGTTGACCTCTTTTGTCGCCGAGCAGCGGAAGAAGGAGATCGGGGTGAGAAAGGTGCTGGGCGCTTCGATATTCAATGTCTGGAACCTACTTTCGCGGGATTTTATGCGGTTGGTGATGATCTCGTATTTGATAGCGATGCCGGTGGGGTATTTGGTCATGCATAGCTGGTTGCAGGGTTATCAGTATCGGACGGGGTTATCGTGGTGGATATTTTTGGCCGCCGGGGCCGGGGCTTTGGGGATTGCCGTAATCGTGGTGAGCTTTCAGGCTGTCAGGGCTGGGATGATGAATGTCGTGAAGGCGTTAAGGACTGAGTAGGGCTTCGGCTGGATTCGTTACTTTTGCTATCACTAGGCTCGAGATATGCAGAATAATTATAATCCGGTGGCAGGGTACTATGATCTTTTGATCCAACTCATCTTTGGGAAGACGGAGATCAATGCGCAGGTGGAGATGTTACGGTTTGTTTTTCCAGGGAATAGGGTGTTGATCGTAGGCGGGGGCACGGGATGGATACTGGACAAGATCGCGGAGATCTATCCGGAGGGTTTGGAGATCACCTATGTAGAATGTTCGGGCACGATGATGAAATATGCGCGGAAGCGGAATTGCGGTGCGAATAAAGTTTCTTTTGTTCAACTGCCGGTGGAGGAGTTCGAGACGGAGGAACGGTATGATTGTATACTTGCAGGCTTTTTGTTCGATAATTTTTACCAGGAGCATGCGGCGCAGATCGTCGGTTCGCTGGATACTTTCCTGAAGGATGGCGGGTACTGGCTTTTTGCCGATTATTATTATCCCAGGCGTGGTGGATCGTGGTGGCAGGGTTTGCTGTTGCGATCGTTGTATTGGGGGGCCAGGATGATCTGCCGGGTAGAGGCCAATGAGTTGCCGGATATGAAGGCTATCTTTTCCTCGGCGGGTTACCGCGTTATTTTCAACAAATTTTATTACCGGGGGTTTATTCAGGCGGTTGTGTATAGGAAGGAATGATGCAACAAATATGGTATATTTGGTAACCATGAGGATCGGAGTAGCGCAAACGAAGCCGGTAAAAGGAGCCATAGATGCCAATATAATCAACCACAAGAAGCTGATCGCCGTGGCGGTAGAGCAGCGGGTGGATATCCTCGTTTTTCCCGAGCTTTCCATTACCGGGTATGAGCCGGAACTGGCCAAGGAGCTGGTGACGACCGAGGACGATCCACGGTTCGATGATTTTCAATTGATCAGTAATGGGAGCCGTATCACACTTGCAATCGGCGCGCCGGTGCAGGGGGAAG
>DASZOW010000751.1:0-2498 GCA_035550615.1 Puia sp. | reverse complement strand
TCGACGACGACATCCGTGCCGGTCAGGGCTTCGGCCAGTCCCTGGCCCGTAAGCGTGTTGATGCCGGTGGCGGGAGAAGCGGCGATGACCTGGTGTCCGCGTCCACGTAATTTAGCGACTACTTTGGCGCCGATGAGGCCGGTGCCCCCGATGACTACGATTTTCATAATTTAATTTTTCTTTAGGATGGCCAAGAGGATGCCAAAACATCAGATACTTGAAAATCAAGGATATCACGGCGGGGTGGCCCACCATTTTTCACTGTATTTCGTGAAAGTCCGATGGCGTTCCTGAAATAAAGGGACTACCGGGGAAAGCAATCCGCTTTGGTGATGCCCAGCTTTTTCATTTTCGAATGCAGGGTATTGCCGGGCATCTGCAATATTTCGGCTGCTCCCCCGGCGCCGGATATCTTACCCCCGCAGCGCTGCAGCACTTCGATAATATAGCTGCGTTCGACCTCTTCCAGCGAGCGATTGGCGAGCGCCGCCGCTCCCTGCTTTTCAGCAGCGTTACCTTTGGGAATGTATACGTCCCGGAGGGTGTCGCCGGACGTCAGCAAGACGCTGCGTTCTATGAGGTGTTGGAGCTCGCGGACATTTCCCGGCCAGGTATAGCTGCGTAGTTGTTGGAGAACGCCGGGGGAGATCTTTTTTATTTTTTTGCCCGTGTTCCGGCTGTACATGGCGACAAAGAAATGTGCAAGCGGTTCGATGTCCTGCGGCCTATCCCGCAGCGGAGGGAGACAGATGGGAAATACGTTGAGCCGGTAATAGAGGTCCTCACGGAATTGCCCGGTTCTTACCGCGGCTTCAAGATCGCGATTTGTTGCGGCGACCAGGCGTACGTCGACCTTGATCACCTGCGAACCGCCGAGACGTTCGAGCTCGCGTTCCTGGATCACGCGCAAAAGTTTTGCCTGAGCTTCGAGCGGCATTTCACCGATCTCATCGAGGAACAGTGTGCTATGGCCGGCCAGCTCGAATTTTCCTATCCGGCGATCGGTGGCGCCGGTGAATGCGCCCCGCTCGTGTCCGAACAGCTCGCTTTCGATGAGGTTAGCGGGCAGCGCGGCGCAATTGACCTTGACCATGAGCTTGTTGCTGCGGGAGGATGCATTGTGGATAGCGCGCGCGATCAGCTCCTTGCCGGTTCCGGATTCCCCGAGGATCAATACCGTCGAATTCGTTCCCGCAACGACGGATATCAGTCGATATACTTCCTGCATGGCGGGGCCATTTCCGATGATCTCCGAGAAATTGTAGATCTTGCTGATCTGTTCTTTGAGGTAGTCGTTCTCATTTTCGAGCTGCTTTTTGTAGGCGAGCAGCTTTTCATTGGCCTGGATATTGGCGATGGCAATGGAGATCTGCGAACAGATGCCTTTGAGCAGCAAGGGGCTCAGCCGGTTGGCCAGCAGCCAGATGGTGCCGATGTTCTTATCGCCTGCCCGCAAGGGTAGGGCGTACATATTCTTCAGGCCGGTGGTCTTCCAAAGACGGGCATAGTCGTTGCCATCCCTGATCTCTTCCTCTATGTTAAATACTAATCCCTCCCTGCTGGCCAGCACCCGCGAGGTGTAGGGTTCTTCGACGGTGATCCGGTGGGAAGACATTTTTTCGAAAAAGGCCGGGTCCGCGTTTTTGAACAACGACCGGTCGAACATAAACGTGTTTAGATGAAAGCCGTCTTCGTCGATGACGCGGATCATGGCCAGCTGGGTATGCATGGTCTTTTCGATCACCCTGAAGATCGCTTCCTGCAATTCGGCGCGGGTCCTGACCTTTGCAAGGTCGCTGCTGAAATCGAGGAGGAAGGATGTTTCCTTTTCCTTGTCCAGGATCTCCTGGTTCTTTATGATATTGGAGACCGCGCTAGAGAGCTGGGGGGCAATGCCGTTGATGACACTTCTGAATTCGCGGGTGAATCTGCCGGGCCGGTCGGTATAGATATGGATAAAGCCCATGGGCTTTCCTTCCCTGATCAGCCGGGTCATCAGGATTTCCCGTACCCCTTCTTCATAATTTACGCGGAGAAAGGAGGGACTTAGCGGCTTGTCCATGATGTCTTCCAGCATAAAGGAGATCGGTTCGTCCGCGTTCAGCACCGCCTGAATGAAGGGCTCGTTGAGCGAAAAGCGCGTATTCAGCAGCGACGCGTAGAGATCATGTCCGCGGATGGGCGAGTGTCGAGGGTCGAGCAGGAAGGGGGTATAGGTCTCATCTTTGTAGTCGATGAGGGTGACGATGGTATGAGTAAAGTAAAAAAATCTTTTGATCCGATTGGAGAAAAGGATGAGCAGGTCGTTTTTATCGCGGACGCCGGTGATGTCGTTGCCGAGGTCCAGCAGCATTCTTCTTTCCTGTTCAAGCACCGCCTTCGAGAGAAGAGGCCATTCCGATCCCGGATTTTCCACCCTTTTCATGCAGAGGATTTTGGGTAAAGGTCGGGGTTATTTTTGGACTTGGCGGGTGATGAGGGTGATGTATTTCATGCCG
>DASZOW010000750.1:0-6362 GCA_035550615.1 Puia sp. | reverse complement strand
CGAGACGGGACGTACCCACCAGATCAGGGTCCACATGCAGCATATCGGTCATCCGCTTTTTAACGACGATACCTATGGCGGGGATAAGATCGTCAAAGGCACGGTCTTCAGCAAATACCGCCAGTTCGTGGACAATTGCTTCGAAGCCTGCCCGCGGCACGCCCTGCATGCCAAGACCATCGGCTTCGTCCATCCAGGCACAGGCGCCGACATGCTGTTCGAAAGCGAATTACCCGATGATATGAGGGAAGTGATCGCTAAATGGAGAAAATATACTGGTAGTAAAATGGCCTGAACGATGCCAACGGTCAGATTCACATACGCACTCAAACGATTCTTCCCCGGTATCAAAGACACGCCGGCCTCGGGAAGAACGCTTGCGGAGATCCTCCACGAGATGGAGACCTGCTATCCCGGCGTTCGCAGCTATATCCTGGACGAACAAGGCAATCTTCGCAAACATGTCAACATCTTTATCGATGGCGAGATGATCGCCGACCGGCTGCGGCTGAGCGATCCGTTCCGTGAGAACAGCGAGATCTATATCATGCAGGCCCTGTCGGGTGGATAGATGCCCGCAGGAAGAACACCGCTAAAAACGTTTGCATATATATGAAGAATACCATTCTTTTGGGAACCCGTAAGGGACTGATCGCGTATCGCAACGGCCGCGCCGGCTGGGCCGTCGAAAACCTCTCCTTCGAAGGCCAGCCCGTATCTATCGCTTACGCCGATCCGCGGACAGCCACCTGGTGGGCCGGTCTCGATCACGGCCATTGGGGCGTCAAACTGCATCGTTCTGCCGACCGCGGCAAAAATTGGGAAGAGGTACCGGCGCCCGCCTATCCGGAAGGTGCAGAGATCACCGATGGGCAACCCGCGGCCACGCGTTATATCTGGTCGATGGCCCACGGCGGGCATGATCATCATTCCAGATTTTGGATCGGTACCGATCCCGGCGGATTGTTCAGCAGCCACGATGGCGGAGCCAGCTTTCAGCTGGTGGAATCGCTCTGGAACCACCCCACCCGGAAGAAAGGCTGGTTTGGCGGCGGACGGGACCAGCCGGGCATCCATTCTATCGTCGTCGATCCGCGCAACGAAGATCACCTTCATATCGGCATCAGCTGCGCCGGCATTTTCGAGACCAATGATGGCGGAAAGAACTGGGAAGTCCGAAACCAGGGACTACGTGCGGAATTCCTGCCCGATCCGGAAACCGGCGTGGGTCACGATCCGCATATCCTGATAGCGGCGCCCACCGATCCCGATGTTCTCTGGCAACAAAATCATTGTGGCATCTTTCGCTCCGTCGACGGCGCCGGAAACTGGCAGGAGGTCAGTGAACCAGAAGGTCCCGCCCGTTTTGGATTTGCGATAGCCGTCGCCGATGACGATCCTGAACAGGCCTGGGTAGCTCCCGCCCATAGCGATGGGAACCGCACCGCCATTCAGGGCGCACTCTGTATCTGCCGAACCGACGACGGCGGAAAAACATGGAAAGAATTGCGGCAGGGATTGCCACAGCAGCATTGCTTCGATATCGTCTACCGCCATGCGCTGGCAAGCTCCGGCGATGCCCTGGTCTTCGGCACTACCACCGGTAACCTCTTCTTTTCGGGAGATCGGGGTGAGAACTGGGAAACGCTGAATAACTATCTGCCCATGGTCTATTCGGTTCAGTTCACCGATTAACGCGGAAAGCTCATCTTATAGTCCACGCTGATCTTACCCCTGGTGATATCATCGAGCTTCCCTTTGAGCAGCTTGCGCTTCAGCGGCTTTAGGTAATCGATGAATAATTTCCCTTCGATGTGATCGTATTCGTGCAGGATCACCCGCGCCGAAATGCCATTGTATGTTTCTGTATGGGGTTGGAAATTCTCGTCTACATACTCGATGGTCACTTCCTGGCTGCGGAGCACGTCCTCGCGTATCTTGGGAATGCTCAGACATCCTTCGTTATACGCCCATTCCGCCCCGTTCAGCGCCTTGATATGCGCGTTGATGAACACCTGTTTGACACCGGGGCCATCGGGATATTTATCCTTTTCGCCTTCATCGAGGTTCTCAAAGATCTGCCGGGAATCGATGACAAAAAGCCGGATATCCCGGTTGATCTGCGGGGCCGCCAGCCCTACTCCACTGCTCGAATACATCGTCTCCCACATATCTTCGATCAGCCGGGACAAATTTGGATAGTCAGGGGTGATATCCTTGCTCACCACACGCAAAATAGGCGTTCCGTAAGCGACAATTGGTAAGATCATAATGAATAATAAATATAAATTTTATTGCGCCCTTCCCAGGTATTCCTGCAGCATGATCGTCGCCGCGATCTCGTCCACGAGGGCCTTGTTCTGTCGTTGTTTTTTCTTCATTCCCATCTCGACCATCGCCCGTGAAGCCAGCTTCGAGGTGAACCGCTCATCCACCGCCTTCAGCGGAATGGAAGGGAACTCTTTCTGCAACCGCCGCATGATCTCCCGTACCAGCGGCGTCGCATGCGTATCGCTGTCGTCCCAGTTCTTCGGTTCGCCGATCAGGATCAGCTCCACCGTCTCGGTGCGCATATACTCCTTCATAAAGGTGATCAGCTTCGGCGATTCCACCGTCGTCAATCCCGTAGCAATGATCTGAAGCGGATCGGTGACCGCTATACCGGTACGTTTCAAACCATAATCTATCGCCATGATCCGTGCCATTCGAAAGGGTATTATTGATTGCTTTTTATAAATTCTTCGGGAGTGCAAACAGGCAACACGGGTATTGCCGCTTTGGGAAGGTCTTCGTCGCGCGTGATGAAATAATCCAGCTTGTGATGCAAGGCCGTATAATAGGACAAGGCTTCATCCATATCGCTCATAGTCGAGTGCAACGCGCTGACTGCTACCGTGTGCCCACCGTCGATCACCGAAACCTCCGCCAGCAGCGCCAGCAACAATTCTTTTGCCTGCGTCACGCCATACGTCTGTTTCAGCCGCCGCCCGGTTACCTGGATGATCGCCGGCGTCACATAGACCTGTATCCTGCCCTTGACCGCCCATTCCATCAACTGCCGCGCGGCCGCATAGCTCTCGCGTTTCAACGTAAGATCCAGCAGGATCCCCGCATCCAGGAACACCCTAAAGGCCATCTTCACTCACCTCCTTTTCAGGTTTTTGCAGCTCATCCATGAGATCAAGAATGGTCTTCCGCTGCACCGGCTTTGTTACACTCCGGAAATAACTCTCTACCAGTTCGGAAACACTCATCCCTTTTCCGGCGGCATACGCCTTCATGGCCTCCAGTAAAGCTCCGTCTATGGTAAGATTAAGTCGTTCCTTCATGATTTATGCCCTCCGGCACAAATATACGCATAATTCTAAAATATGCGCATTCCGGGTAAAAAAAGATCCGCTATCACCAGACCCGCAAATACGACGCTCGCGATCCCATTGGCCGTCATAAAGGCGAGATTCACCCGGCTCAGATCGTTAGGTTTAACAAGAAGATGCTGATATATAAGCATTCCCATAAATACAGCTACTCCCGCCCAATACCAGAGCCCGAATCTTCCATACCATCCCGCTGCAACGACACAGGCCGTACTCAGGACATGAAGACCCTCCGACACCCGCAACGCCTTCGCCTTCCCCAACCACGAAGGCATGGAATAAAGCTCCTGGGATTTGTCGAACTCCTCATCCTGCAACGCATAGATGATATCGAACCCGCTTACCCAGAAGATCACCGTCAGGGAGAATAGGATCGGCAGCAACGCGAACCTGCCTGTGACCGCCAGGTAAGCCCCGATCGGCGCAAGCGAAAGCCCGAGCCCCAATACCAGGTGACACAACGGCGTAAACCGCTTGGTATAGCTATAACCCAGCACCACCGCCAGCGCCACGAACGACAAGGCAAAACAAAGCGGGTTGATGAACCAGGTACAAATGATAAATGCAATACAGCTAAAGATCACGAAACGCAACGCGCTGCTCCTGGAAATGATGCCTCTCGGTATCTCCCGGATCGCCGTCCGCGGATTCTTCGCATCGAACTCCACATCCAGCCAGCGGTTGAACGCCATCGCCGCACTCCGTGCAAACACCATACACAACACTACCAGTACGAATTTCATGACGATCTCCTTCCATTCAAAGGCAGTCGCGCCATGGAAATATCTCACCCCCAAAAAAAATCCGATCATCGCAAACGGCATCGCAAAAATGGTATGCGAAAAACGGATCAGACTCAGATAATTCTTAACTGTACTCATAATTACTTTTTGTTATCGCGCACCAGCTCCCACAACACGATCCCCGCCGCCACCGAAACATTCAACGAATGCTTCATTCCCCATTGCGGGATCTCGATCGCCCCGTCGCAGACCGCCAGCGCCGCCTCATTCACCCCATCCACTTCGTTCCCGAAGACCACCGCCACCGGCCTCCTATCCCCTGCGGACAGGGTCCAACGCGCACAAAACTCCTGTAACGGCACGCTCCCTTCCGTCTGCTCGACCGCAAAGACGGTATAACCCGCCTCCCGCAGCGAACCGATGGCGGAAGCCGTCGTCTCGAAATATTTCCATTCTACCGTCTCGGTGGCGCCCAAAGCCGTCTTATGGATATCGCGGTGCGGCGGCTGCGGGGTAAAACCGCAAAGATATAGGCCCCGGATCAGAAAAGCGTCTGCCGTCCGGAATACACTGCCGACATTATGCATGCTCCGGATATTGTCTAAAACCA
The DNA here is from genome assembly GCA_035550615.1 of Puia sp. Classification (GTDB taxonomy): domain Bacteria; phylum Bacteroidota; class Bacteroidia; order Chitinophagales; family Chitinophagaceae; genus Puia. The sequence goes on along the minus strand of DASZOW010000750.1, from coordinate 1,632 downwards.
CGACGAGCGGCATTTTCTCCGATTCGCGGAATTCAGTCACCGATAACCGCTGCAACTCATCCATCCCTAATTTACGCATGTGTAAAGATACGTTCCAACAACTTATCCCCACTCAAAAGGCTCTACAACCTAATTGTAGCGGCTTTCTTATTTTTGTCGGCCGGCCCCGAAAACGCCGGGAGTCGTCATGGCAAAAAGCAGCGCAGATACTCCACTCATGCAGCAACATCGGGCGATCAAACAACGCTATCCCGATGCCATCCTCCTGTTCCGCGTAGGCGATTTCTATGAGACCTTCGGGGAGGATGCGATCGTCGCCAGCAAAGTCCTGGGTATCACGCTGACAAAACGCAACAACGGCGCCGCCGCCTCCGCAGAGCTCGCCGGCTTCCCGCATCACGCCCTCGACACCTATCTGCACAAGCTGGTCAAAGCGGGTCACCGCGTCGCCGTATGCGACCAGCTCGAAGACCCTAAAATGGTAAAGGGCATCGTCAAAAGAGGCGTCACGGAAATGGTCACGCCCGGCGTAGCCACCAACGACAAGCTGCTCGAAGGCGGAAGCAACAATTTCCTCGCCGGCATCTATTTTCCCGAAGGCTGGCCCGAGGCCGGCGCCCACTGGTCCGGCGCCGGCCCACATAAAAAAAGCTCCGTGCTGGGTCTGTCCTTTCTCGACATCTCCACGGGCGAGTTCTTCCTGGCCGAAGGCGATACGGAATATGCCGACAAGCTGCTCCAAACGCTAAAGCCCGCCGAGATCGTTTTTCAACGCAGCTTTCAAAAACATTTCAAAGAGATCTTCGGCAGCAAATTCTTTACCTATACCCTGGATAGCTGGCTCTTCGAAGAAGGCTTTGCCACTGAAAGCCTGCTCAAACATTTTCAGACGCATTCGCTCAAAGGCTTTGGCGTCGAAGACATGAAAGCCGGCATCATCGCGGCCGGCGCCGTCCTCTTCTATCTCAAGGACACCGAACATCCGCATCTGCAGCATCTGGCGTCCATACAGCGCATCGACCGCGAGGAATTTCTCTGGATGGATAAGTTCACGATCCGTAATCTCGAGCTCATGGGCCCCGCCTCCGGCGAGCAGGGGCAGAGCCTGCTGCGGATCCTCGATAACACGGTCTCCCCCATGGGGGCTCGCCTGCTCAAACGCTGGCTGCTGATGCCGCTCAAAGAGCTTGAACCGATCCGGCAACGGCTCGACGCCGTCGAATTCTTTATCAAGGACCCTACGCTACGCACTGCCCTTGCCCAGCATATCCAGGAATGCGGCGACATCGAACGCCTCGTCGCCAGGATCCCCACCCGCAAGATCGGCCCGCGCGAACTCCAACAGCTCGGCCGTGGACTCGAACAGATCGCCCATATAAAAGCCAAAGCCTCCGTCTTTCCGCCGGGCCTGCTTCAAACCTCCGCCGATAAGCTCGATACCTGCGAAGCCGTGCTCCGGAAGATCAGCGCCACGATCGCCGACAACCCACCCGCCGTGGCCGCCAAAGGGGACGTCATCCGCGCGGGCGTCCATCCGGAACTGGACCGCCTCCGCAAGATCGCCAGCGGCGGCAAGGAATACCTCGTCGAGCTCCAGCAGAAGGAAGCCGAAAAATCGGGTATCTCCTCGCT
>DASZOW010000749.1:0-3168 GCA_035550615.1 Puia sp. | reverse complement strand
CTTCAGCAATCACGGCGTCGGAGGCGCTGGAGCAATCGCCGCGGGTCACACGATCATCGCAGGCCAAACAACTACCGCAGACATCGCTGCCGGAAAACCAGACTACGGCATAAAAGCGCAGCTCAATATCACCGGAAGAGGCTGGCATTCGGTATTCGTGAGTTGGGACCAGTTCGCCATGAACAAAGCGCAGACCGAACCGCTCGAATATGTAAAATCGCTGGTTCTGGCGACTAATGCGGCAATGGCTATAAAGGTTCGGAACATTACCCTCGTCCGAGGCCGTGCTGTCGCCTTGTTTTGCCAGGAAAGAGGACATTCGGTGCCGCGCGGCGCGACCGCAACCTACGAGGTATGGGTCGGCAATCCCACCGACAAAAAAATCGCCGTAGCGCTGAAGTTCGACACCTATGGCTGGGAATCGATGACCCCTGAGGTGAGTCCCGCGGAGATGGAACTGCAACCCGGCGAAGGGCGCCGCTGCGAGGTCCGCGTGCAGATACCACAACGGGTGACGCCGGGCATCCACGAAAAACAGGTGCTGCATGCCATCGCCAACGGCAACCCCGGCGAAACGCTCGAGCTCATCACGGTCTCGGCCTTGCCGCATCCTTATATCCAGCATACGGAGGAGGCCTGGGATTCGATAAGAGAAAAAGTAAGGAGCTATCCATGGGCAGCACAAGCCCGTGACGAATATCTCCGTAAGGCCGACGCCTGGCAGGTCCCCGAGCCGCACACGCAGATCACAGGTAGCGACAACCGCGACAAAGGGCTCGCCCTGTTTGATCCGCCGCAACGCGAACCGCTCACCGGCTGCGGCATCGCCTGGCAACTGACCAAGGACCGCCGGTATGCGTCCAAGATCGCCACCTTCCTCCGCCGTCTCTGCGACCCCGTACATGGCTATCCCGCCACCTTCCGCGCCGGTAACCAGGCCTTCGTACAGGAAGGCGAATTCTTTCAATGGATCGCTATCGCCTATGATAACATCGCCGCCAGCGGCGTGCTGACCGCCGAAGATCAAAAAAATATCGAACACACTTTTCGGCTCTTTTACGAAACGGTGGACCGGGCCATGCGCTCCGGAGCGATCAACAATTGGAACGTCGCCGAAGTAACGGGCGCATTATATTGCGCCCTCGCCATCCAGGACTGGACCATGGTGGTGCGAATGTTCTCCGGCCCGGCCGGCATCCTCGATCAATTCTCCAATGGCGTCATGAATGACGGCTGGTGGTACGAATGTTCGGTAAGCTACAATACCTGGTGTACCACGGAATTCTCGCAGGTCGCCATTGCGCTTCAACCCTGGGGCATCGATTTCAAAGATATGCAGATCCCCATGGGCACGACGCCATACTATTCGCTCTCCACCCAGTCCCGCAAACCCGGTCTCTATGGCATCAACTTCGAAAAGTGGGGACCGGTGACCCGCAATGCCATCGGCATCAAAGCTATGTGGGATGCCATCCCCCGCTTTGCCGATTATCGTGGCGTCATGTTCGGCGTCAACGATGCCACCGAGAACCATGTCGCCGGTCAACCCTACGAACTGGCCTATTATCTGTACCACGATCCGGAATATGCCGCCGTCATCCGCCGCGGGAATAGACGCGATCTCCTTTATGGCGTACCCAACCTGCCCGACACGCCCTCTACCCTCGACACAAAAAGCGCATACGCTGACAACATAGGAATTGTCATGCTGCGGTCGCAAACCAAAGACCGGCCGCTAAGGGAACAGCTGCAGGCGGCATTACATTATGGCACCGACGGCGGTTTCCACGGTCATTTCGATCGTACCAATCTCCTTTCCATGATGCGCTATGGCCGTAGCTTCTATAATCCCGAGATGATCTGGTATGGCTATCCTTCCTACATGTACAAATTCTATGTGCAGACCTCGATGTCGAAGAATATGGTCGTCGTAGATCAAAAGATGCAGGAACCGGTGGAATCCTTTCGCAAACTTTTCTATACGGGGAATATGATGCAGGCTGCGATGGTAGAGACCGATGCCCGATGGTCGAACCCGCCATACGGCGGGATGCGTTATGATTATCTCGGTAATATATCCCTGGCGGAGAAATGCCGGCAGGAAGGACGCTCCATAGCGCTGCCTGCAAGGCCGCCCGCCTACGGCGAGCTCACCGGCTTCACGGAACCGGTCCTGCAACGCCGGCTCATGATCGTCATGGACGACTATATTATCCTGGCCGATTATCTGCATGCCGCCAGGGAACATACCTACGACTGGCTCTTCCAGGGCAAAGGATTTCAAAACATCCAGGCTCCGCAAAAACAATGGCTCCGCCACGATCGCCAGATGAACCCCGATCCGCTTGGCGCCGCCCAATTCATCACCGATTGCGACTGGTGGCAGACCACTGGTGCGAGCAAAACTTCCTTTGCGATGCGTTGGGGCAAGGATGCCGACAACAGCGGTACCAGAAGCCTCTACAATGAAGACGGTCCGCTGAATATCGATGTGATTACCGCCTGGCCGCATACCCGGGAAAATATGATCGGCACGGCGCCGGAAGATCATGAGCTTGCGACCAAAGTACGTTATAAGATCCTTGGCGACGATAGTACCCTGGCAGCAGGCGAGACCGGGGCCTGGATACTCGGCTCGGTGAATATCGACGAGCCGCTAAAAAATATTCACCGGCTGCAGCTGCATACTTCGGTGGAAAGAGTTGGCAGGCCCACCTTATTCTGGGGCAACCTCGTAGTGCGCACCGCCGACGGTAAAACAATACCGCTGAAAGATCTGCCGCAGATAACGGAGAACATAAGACCCGTACCTGCCGCCGGAAAAGATTATTTCGGCGGCCCCGTGAAGCTGGGTGGCGAGCCCTGCACAAATTCCCTGCCGGCGGTTCCCGCGGACGCGCAACACGATGCGGTCATCTCTGTCGATCTTACCGGTGTCGGCGCCGTTCGGCTCAGTGGCATCCTGGGTGGCGATTTTCCCCTGGGCGGCGAATCTCAACGCCGTAAGACGTATGCGGTGCGTACCCACGGCAAGACAACCAGCTATCTCACTGTCATCGAACCATACGAGTCGCAGGCTATGGTGCTGTCGGCGGAAGCGTCGGATGCTGATCACTTGAAGGTTACCCTCGCCGACGGACGGGTTCAGGAAATCGTTATCACAGGTCT
>DASZOW010000748.1:0-8464 GCA_035550615.1 Puia sp. | reverse complement strand
GGTCTTTTAATATTCTTTTTCAGAAATTAGGCGTATCTCATCGACGATCCCGGCGGGCAAAGGCCCCGATTGAATATCCTTCCGGGATGCTTCCAGCTCAGTAAGGTTGCCAGGGCCTATCACCACTTTCATATCCGCCGGGGCGAAGAATACATATCGGTGTGCAAGAGAAGAAAGCGACAGTCCATGACGCAAGGCAAGAGCTTTCACTGCGGCCGCTTTCCGTACAGACGCAGGATCCAGCCACGCAGGCGTGGAGACCGAAAATTCTTCGAATCGCCTGCCCAATAATCCCAAATGCAGCGGACTTGCCATATAGGGCAGAATTCCCAGCGAATGGTATTTGGGTATGCTGTCTGTCAGGGCATCATGGCAAATAGCCGTCAGACGGCTGAACTCCATAACGACGTCAAAAACGCCTTCGTCGATATAAGGTTGCAATGAAGGAGGTGGGTTCCCGCCAACACCGATCCGTTCCGTATATCCTTTTTGTCTGAGCGCCTGCATTTCCTCGATGGCAGCTCCCACGGCATCGCCCGGGATCGCCCAGGGATCGTGGAGGAAAAGGATATCCATCTTCGGAAGGCCAAGGAGCGTGAGGCTTTCGCCCACGCTCCTCTCCATTGTCCCCGGACTATAGTCGTAATGACCGACATCGCTGGCATGCGACCTAAGTCTCCCTACCTTTGTGCTTATGATAGGTTTCGGACCATGCCATTGGCTCAGCGCCTTGCCCACAACGGCCTCCGCGTTCCCATAGGCCGGAGCCGTGTCTATAGCCACAAAACCTTTCTCCAGCGCTTGCAGGATCGTACGGACAGACTCCCCGGTATCCACCGCTCCATATACCCCGCCCAACGCTGCTGTTCCCAAAATGTATCGGCCCATATTCATATGCATCACTATTGCAAGGGATCAAAGGTACCACCCCATTCGTTATTTTGTAGTAAAACCGTAGGCTCCAGGGAAAGCTGCGCCGGGTTCAACGGATAAAACCAATGGTTCAGATCTAAATTGTATTTGTAGTTAGCGCTGCCGTCCAGATTGTCGACATACACCATGGAAAAATTCTGCCGCACGGAAGCCGTCATGACATTATCCGTGGTAGAAGGCAGCGGCGCCCCGTTATTCAGCATCAACAGCAACCCATGCCTGGTACCTTCGCTATTCAGTATATCGAAGCGCTTCCAGCGACGCAGGTCATTGAACCGGAAACCTTCAAAGGCGAACTCGACCATCCGCTCATTCATAAAAGCCGTACGGATATCGGCTTGAGAAGCAGCGGTAACGCCATAGTTTCCCGAACTACCCGGCTGGATATTTGCCCGGGCACGGATCTGATTCAGCACATTCAACGCGTCACTTGCATCCCCGGTCTCATTGGCGCACTCTCCGTAATTCATCAGCAACTCTGCATAACGCATCGGAGACCACCAGCTCTTCGCTCCGGCGGCGACGGAAACGATCTGCTGCCCCGTCAGCGTAGTATCCAGCCCTTTCCTGTCATAGAAACCGGTTACGCCATTGTCATTCCCGTTTTCCACCGGCGCATCGATATTGGAATAACCGCCGGGCATGGAAAGCACAAAACTGGCATTCGCAGGTGACGTCCATTGCCACGCAGTCCAATAAACACATTTGGACGGCTGACCAGGAAGCACATCGGGTGTCGGATAAGGCGTCCCCCCAAAATATACCGTTGCGTAGAACCTGTCGTCACGGTTGGTGTAAAAATCATTCACGAGCTGCGCGTTGTAGACGGGATCCGACAGCTGCGTCTTATCAAACTGCATCGGGGATCCGTCCCTTTTGGGATAGGCCAGTAATAAAGGCAGCAGCGGCTGATCATTCCCGGTTGCGCCGTTCGTAAAAGGCAACGGACGAATGGCGGCGAAGTTCATGTAATGGTCCGGATAATAGAATTGATTCGTCATGATCTGCTCCTTATTGCCCGAATACCAGATGGCACGATAGTTCGACAGCAGACCGTAGCCGTTGGCATTCGCCGCATTGACGGCGGCCTGTGTGGCATTGAACGCATTTTGCCAACGCGTCTGATCATTGGTGGGATTGAACAGCGGGCTGGCATACCACATCAGGATCCGGCCCTTTAGACCCAGTGCGGCCACACTGGTGATCCTTCCATAGTTGACGCCGGAGTAGGAGCCGGGCAGCAATAATGTGGCGCTGTCCAGGTCCTTAACGATCTGCGCGATACATTCCGAAGTCTTGTTTCGAGGCACCTGGAGACTGGTGATGTCGGTGGCATTCTGCGTATGAAGGATCAGGGGAATACCTCCCAGCTGGCTTACCATCGACCAGTAGGTCCAGGCACGCCAGAATTTGGCTTCACCCGTATATTGCGCTTTGGTAGCGTCGCTCAGGACACCCGCCGGCAGCGCAGCCAGCTGATCCATAAAAAAGTTGCACTTGTCGATATAGGCATAATTCAGATTGACATAGTTCGCCGCCGCGCTGATCACGCCCATCTGATAATTGCCCAGGCTCTTCGCGGAATTGATCCCTTCGTCGGAGCTGTTCCCCTGACCTAGCGGCCAGCCCGGCATCGAACCTCCATAAATATCCGACAGGTAGGCCTGGATCGTAGCGGAATCCGTCCATACTTCGGATGGGTTGATGGCATTGTTATTGACATAGTCCAACCCCTTCTTACACGATGTAAAAACTATAATTGATGATGCGATAATATAAAAGATCTTTTTCATGCTCGTCCGTTTGATATTGTTACAAGGATACCATTATGCCCGCGTTGAACGATCGGATCGTCGGGAATGTCGATCCGGAGCTCATTTCAGGATCATAATACTGCTTATTAAACCTGCTGATGATAAATAGGTTCGAACCCGACGCATAGATCCTTACAGCATTGAAATAGTTCCGGTACAAGTGCGCCGGCACCGTATAAGCAAGGTTCAAAAGCTTCAGCCGAAAGAAACTGGACGACGCATACCAGAAATTGCTGCCCGCCATATTGGTTTGAGAGCCGACCTCAGCGCCATAGTACCGCGGATATTTGGCTCCCGTATTGCTCGGTCTCCAGCTGTTAGTGTACCATTCGCGCCATTCGCGGTTCCACTCGACCCCGCTGCCATAAATGTTGATGGGGCTCCATTTCCGTAGCTGTCCATTGAAGGTAGCCGCGAGGCTAAACCCTTTCCATTCGACGGCAAGGTTCCAACCCACTACGACAGGATCGTTATTTTTTCTCAGGACTGCTATATCGTACGGGCTTACCACGCCGTCCGGTTTATTGGCGCCGTTAGGCCCCCCAAAGTCTTTATAGACAAACTGTCCGAGTGCAGCCACATAGCCATTGAAATTGTAGCCCGGATGGGCAGAATTCCATGCGTCCAGATCGCTCTGGGTCCTGATCATATGGTCCACCTCGTAGCCGGTGACCTTCGTAGTCGTCCGTCCTCCACCGATCTGGTTCTGGTAGTCGTAGGTAATATTCTGGTCCAGCGTTACGTAACGCGCCCGTCCATAAGAAGCCATCACACTGGTGCTGAAATTGAGTTTCCCAACATGACTGCTATACGCCACGGAAACGTCAACCCCGCCGGCCTTCACCTTACCATAGTTCACGGAAGGAAGGGTCTTGCTGAAGGTGGGAGGCGTCGTCTGGATCCTTTGACCCAAAATGTCATACGTGTAGGTAGGCCAATACTCCGCCGTCGCGCTGAAGTGCCTCAGGAAATTGATGTCCACGCCAAAGTTCTTGTTCAATGACTTTTCCCAGGTGAGATAGGGGTTCACTACCGCTCCGTAGGTAAGCCCCGGATTGAGCGACGGGGAAGTACCGAAAAAGGCACTGTTCCCGGTGACATAGCTTTGCTGCCACTGCCAGCCTCCGACATTGTCGTTCCCGATAAGGCCCATCGAAGCCCTGATCTTCAGCAAATCCAGCCATTTGAACCCTTGCATGAAATCCTCGCGGGATATGACCCATCCAAGCGAGCCGGACGGGAAGAAACCCCAGCGCTCATTCGGCGCGAACTTCATTGACCCGTCATAGCGATAGGTAAAGCCCGCCAGGTACTTGTCCGCATAGTCATAGAAAAATTGACCGACCCAGGACCTTCTCCCCACCGTCGTATCCGAATATGCCGTGCTGTTGGACACATTCTTGTTGGGAACAACTCCCCCGCTGGGCGTAGTGGTATTTTGATTGGAGGTCGTCGCCCACCACTGATCCGTCATGTACAAAGGGAAGCCGTTGACCGAGGCGCTCAACCCCGTGCCCGTTTGCGAGAACTCTTCATAAACCAGCGTGCCCATCACATGATGCAGACCAAAACTGTGCTGGTAGTTCAGCTGAAGGTCCAGCTGCTTATCTCCGGCCCAACCCACTGTCTCAGCCAGACTGTTGGTCCCCGTACTCGGGCGTATACCGACGATACTGGTGTCCAGCAATCCCCACTGATACGGGGTATATTGCCTGGTGGTATACATACTGTAGAGAGTGCTGTACGTTTTGTTGGCGTCGAAACTATAAGATTTGATATACGTCGCCTTGGCGCTCAACCCTTTTATGAAAGGTATCTTATAGGTGCCGCTCAAGGTGAACACAGGCCGTAGATAATTATCATGATGATACCCTCCTTGTCCCTGGGTAACCGCTCCCATATTCGCGATCCAGCCGTAATCTATCGGCTTCCCACCGGTCGTAAACACCGGCATATACGGCTGCCACACCAGCAGTTTCTGATAAAGATCATAGACCTGTCCGGACAATCCGCCCCCATTCCAGTTAGGCGAATAGGTCAGATTGTTATTGAGGCCGCCGCCGAAATATAGCTGAAATTCTTTGGTGACATCAGCCGAAATATTCGCACGCAGATTGTATTTGCTATAGTCGAGCCCTTTGAAAAAGCTCTGCTGGTTCGCATAGGAGCCGCTGACAAAATAACGGATCTTCTCGTTCCCGCCCTCGACGGACAGATTATGCGTAGCCGTATACGGGTCTCTGTATACGGTTTTCAGCATGTCGAACCCATACCCGTAACCAGCCCCATCGAAATTATGTGTCTTGAAATAATCGAGGTCCTGCTGCGTCAGGTCCGCACCTATTGGCCCGGAACCGGGATTTATCTCGTTATACATTTCTCCCCACTGGACCGCATTCGTCAGCGCCATATTCTTTCCCCTGACGTCATGGCCGGTATTGAAACTATAGGTGATACGGGATTTCCCGGCTTTCCCCGTACGGGTAGTGACGACGATGACGCCGCCGGCAGCACGTGAACCATATGCAGCGGTCGTAGCCGCGTCCTTCAACACGGATACATTGTCGATCTCATTCGGACTTAGGTTGTTGAAATCTGTCGCGCTGCTGATCTTTCCATCGATGACATACAACACCGGCTGGCCGTTCCAGGAATTGGCGGTCCGGATGGTGATGGCTGGCGCGACCTGGCCCGGAGGTCCGGCCGGTGTACTGACATTGACACCCGGCAGCTTCCCGGCTAAGAGGTTGCCGGCTGAGGTCGTCGGCATTTCGCGGTCCGATTCATCCAGCTTCGCCGTTGCGACAGACCCTGTCAATAGCGACTTCTTCTGGCTTAGATACCCGATGACCACCACGTCCTGCCCTTGGGCGACGGAGGGCTTCATGACTAAAGATATAACGGATTGATTGCGGATGCTGACTTCCTGGCGTTCCATCCCTACATAGGAGATCACCAACGTTTTGGCGTCTTCCGGCACATTCAGAGAGAATTCGCCGTCTTGATCGGTCTTGGCCCAGACAGAGCTTCCCTTTACCTGGATACTGACGCCCTGTAAAGGATTTCCATCCGGATCGACCACCCGGCCTTTGACGGGCCTCGGTGATGCAATCACCGCTTTTGTCTGAAGTTCTCCCGCAAATGCCGGCAACGCGGGTGGGAGAATGAGCAACAAGGGAAAAACCATCCCCTGCATGCTGAATAAGAGAGCTTTACCCAGGCGTATTGGGTGGCAATAGCGCAACCTTCTCATAGCATTTTAAATTGATTAGTAGTTAGCTAAACGGAGTTTAACAATTCATAAAATAGAACAGGTCGGGTTCGTTCCGGGTGCATACGTATGAACATCATAAAAATAGAAATGCTTATGACGACGAACAAATGGTATCTTGACTAGTAGTTCCGTTTTCTTGACCGGCCGGCTATTCCCAGCGCATCCTTGTCGGCGTATACTTTGATCCGCAGCCTTCCGCTGCGGGTGATTTCGAAAGGCCCGTCATGGACGACATTTCCCCGAACGACGCTGAAAGCGCAACCCATGCTGCCGACAATGCCGGCTTGTTCGCAGAAGGCGATCCTGTTGTTCTGCACCAGGTGTCCGCCGATCGTACCCTTGTTCCATCCGAAAGCCAGCGCGCGTTTGATCGTTCCCACATAGCCTTCCGCGGACTCCGTTTGGTTGTTATCCCAGCTGTCGCCATATTTGCCGAGGGCTATACCCGAACACTTCGAATATCGGATCGTATTGTCTTCAATGATCCATCCGCGGCTCCAGTGTGTCCCGATAAGTCCCACCTGTTCGGCCGTAGGCGGCGCCCAGTTCGTGGCGGCGTCTTCCATTATAAACCCTCTCACCGTGATATAATTGATAAAGGGCTTGTCAGGATAGAAAACGGTCTGCCGTACATTGATCTCCACCGTGTCCTTGTTGGGGTTCGCATTCCCGAACTGCGCCCGGATCGTAGTGGTCCCCGAGTCGACAGATGCCCACCACAACGGATTCTTTACATCTTCCGGCCCCAATACTTCCTCCCTGGACGCAGCTTCCATCAGCCAGTCCCCATGGAGGTACACCGCCCCTGTGTGATAGACCCTGTCTTTAGGGTTAGGCCAGAACCAATCTCCCCTGATCCGGTCGATATAAGGGTTGAACTTCCCGAAGAAGGTATTGGGTATGCGCACGACCCAGACATCTCCCTCCTCCTTTTCCCAACCTTTTATGATCTCCGAGCCCTTTATTACAACCCTCTCCCCTTTCGCCGCCCGGTAGACGATCCGCTCGTTGTCGGAATTGCCGCCCCGGGGAGGCGCTATCTGCTCACGATAAATGCCCGCATGCACCGTAATGATGTCCCCCGGCATGGCGACCCCCACCGCGGCCATGATGGTCCGGAAAGGATGATCCGCCGAACCGTCTCCGGAGTCGCTACCATTCATGGATACCTGATATTCTTTATGCTGAGCCATCGAGGGGCAGCATATGCATAGGGACAAAGCCAGGCAAATCCCGAAACTTCTCCTCATTGTGATGACGGACCTCGTAGAAATTTTTACATTCATGCTTGATGACCTAGTTTTATTTCACAGACGGGCAGCCATCTTTAAGCTGTCCGCACCCGCGCGATCCAACACGATCGCCGTCCGGGCGCCGATATGAAATTGTCCGACGCCGCCTTCCCATGCCTGTAGACCCGGGATGACGAAGGGCTTTGGATTCACAGGGGCTACAGCCGTCATTTGGGACACTTGTCCATCGGGTCTGATGCGTACCATCGTTCTTCCACCCGCCCTCACGCTGACCAGCGGCCACTTCAGAAATCCGGTATACCCCATGGGCGCCGCCGCCTGACGGCTGGTCTCCGCCATCACCGACACCGACGCATCATACATAGTGGGGTTCTCCATCACAAGCGTGAGCCCTCCCCCATCGACGGCCGACAGCTTCGCCGTCACGTGATCGAATACCACTATCCGTTTCGTGTCCGTCTGGATGTATACACCCGGCAGCTCCAGCGCCATCAGCACACCGTCGGTTTCCGTCCAGCTGTTGCGCGTATTGATAAAATGACCGGTAGCTCCCCGGCCCTCCGCATCGGAAGGTTGGATCCGCTCCATGGAAGAACCGATCAGGTTGTGTGTCGTCAGGTGACCCGGCCGGTTCACCGTCTCGGCTGCCGCGTGTTCGATGTCCCGGATCAGACAGGCGTACAACGTATCCCCCGTAGCACGGTACAATTTGAACAGGTAATCACCCGAAGACGTGCATATACCCGGCGCCGCATGCTTGTTCTGAATGCTGGCAAAAACCGCCCCCGCCATATGTGCTCCAAGCTTGTCGATATCGGAACCCGGTGGGAATTTTTCATCGTAAGAAAGTGTCCAGGTGGAACAAAGCGCTGCCTCCGTCTCCGCCCTCTTTAGCCAGACGCGATCCCCGGTGGCAGGGTACAGCGCCTTCAACGACTCCAGAAAACCAAAGGCGGATTCTGAATCCGCGTCCTGGGAAATGTCCCCGCAGTTACCTCCCGTCAGTCCCTGCCCGGTCACGAACTTTTGATAATAATAAGAGGCCGCCGCTTTGGCTACCTCGAGGAACACGGGGTCTTTGAAATAGTCATAAGCCATGATAAGACCTGCAGGGACAATCGCACCCGCCGAAGAATTGAATACGGCAATTTCCCCGTTGTCCGGTACAATATATTGTCCAAACTCCCCAT
>DASZOW010000747.1:0-7576 GCA_035550615.1 Puia sp. | reverse complement strand
AAAAGCTACGGAGATTTCATGGCCGTCAACCGGCTCGATCTGACCATCTACAAGGGGGAGGTGTTCGGGCTGCTCGGTCCTAACGGCGCCGGTAAGTCGACGACGATCCTGCTGATGCTGGGGCTTACGGAGGTTACCGCGGGCACCGTACGGGTATGCGGCTTCGACCCGGCGACCCAGGCCATCGAGGTAAAAAAGCGGGTCGGCTATCTGCCCGACGATGTCGGCTTTTATGAGAGCCGCAGTGGGTTGGAGAACCTGCTTTTTACGGCTGCGCTGAATCGTATACCGAAAGAAGAGGCCCGTAGCCGGGCGATGCAACTGCTCGACCAGGTGGGACTTGCCGCTGACGCGGACAAGAAGGCCGGGAAGTATTCGCGGGGCATGCGGCAGCGTCTGGGCCTCGCCGATGTCCTCATCAAGTCGCCATCCATCATCATCCTCGATGAGCCGACGCTCGGGATCGATCCGCAGGGCGTGCGGGAATTCCTGGAGCTTATCGTGCGATTGAGCAGGGAGCAGGGCATCACGGTGCTGCTGTCCAGCCATCATCTCCACCAGGTGCAGCAGGTCTGCGACCGGGTGGGACTTTTTGTCAGCGGGAGGCTGATCGCCGAAGGAGATATCCATGCACTTTCCGCCAAGCTGTTTGCAAGCGAACCCTACGTGGTGGAGGCGGGTGTTTCGGGGGCGGACGGAGCGGCTTTGACCCGGGAGGAGGAAGCGTTGCCGCTGACGGAGTCGTTGCGCCGCATCGAAGGTGTGGGGTCGGTGAGCTTTGCCGGTGGGATGTTCCGGATCGGCTGCGACCGCGACAATGCGCCCGCGATCGCGAGGACCGTCGTGAATGCAGGATATGGGCTGATGGTGCTGCAGAAGAAGAGCTATGGGCTCGATGAAATTTATCACCGTTATTTCGAAGGAGGAGGACCTTATGGAAAGACTGCTTAGGCGATTGCCGGTTTTTGGCGCCGGGGGGCGCCGGGGGGAACAGGGAGACCTGGATGAACGTGGAAGGCCGGAAGAGGGAAGCATGAGGCACGGCCGCGAGGAACAGGGAGACCTGGATGAACGTGGAAGGCAGGAAGAGGGAAGCACGGGGCTCGGCCGCGGGGTGAGGAAGGGGCAGGGGGAGGTGGCGTTACATCCATTCTGGGTGATCGTGGGCAAGGAGATGTCGGATCATATCCGCAGCTGGCGTTTCATCATTCTGCTATCGCTGATCGGGCTGACGTGTTTCGGTTCGCTGTATACGTCGCTGAACAATATCGGGACGCCCAAGGCCGGGCCGCCGGGGGCGAATGGAGCTTTCTTTTTTCTGCAGCTGTTTACCGCGACGGACGGGACGCTGCCCTCCTACGTGGTGTTTCTCAATTTTCTCGGGCCGCTGCTGGGGATTGCCATGGGTTTCGACGCGGTCAACTCGGAGCTGAACAGGGGTACGCTTAGCCGGTTGCTGGCGCAGCCGGTGCATAGAGACTACCTGCTGAACGGGAAGTTTGTCGCCTCGCTGCTGGTGATCGCGACGCTGTTCTTTTCCCTTGCGCTGCTGATGACGGGGCTGGGGCTGATCTTTATCGGCATACCGCCGACGGCGGGCGAGTTCCTGCGTGTCATCGCCTTTACGCTGCTGACGGTGTTGTATGTAGCCTTTTGGCTGAATGTCTCGATCCTGTTCTCGGTGCGGTTCCGGCAGCCGGCGACCTCGGCGCTGACGGCGATCGCGGTGTGGCTGTTCCTGACGGTCTTCTATCCGATACTGGTGCGGCTGGTGGCAAAGGCCTTTGCGCCGGACCCGGGGCCGGTGGCGATGATGGATGGGACGCTGGCCGGCTATCAGCATACGGTGGTCAACCTGCTGCGGTTCGCTCCCGGTCAGCTGTATAGCGATGCGACTACGACGCTGCTGATGCCGGCGGTGCGGAGTCTCGGTCCGCTGACGATGGAACAGGTGACGGGGGCGATCCCCAATCCGCTGCCGCTGGGCGAGAGCGTGCTGATCGTATGGCCGCAGCTGGTGGGGCTTGTTGCGGCGACCTTTGGCTGTTTCGTATTGTCATATATTTCGTTTATGCGGAAGGAGATCCGCGCCAGGTGACGACTACAGGCGACGACTAATTAAATAACGTTTATGGATATACGTATAGAAAATCTTTTCAAGAGATATGGCGTGCAGGCGGCGGTCGACGGCGTGTCGTTCCAGGTGAAGACGGGCGAGATACTCGGTTTTCTCGGGCCCAACGGGGCGGGGAAGAGCACCACGATGAAGATGATCACCGGCTATATCGGCATCGGCGGCGGCGATATCCTGATCGGCGACAAGTCGGTGAAGCTGCATTCGGCCGAACTGAAGAAACATATCGGGTACCTGCCGGAGCACAATCCGTTGTATGAGGAGATGCCGGTGATGGACTATCTGCGGTTTTGCGCCGAGCTGCAGGGCGTATCGCCAGCGGATGTGCCGGCGCGTGTGCGTCAGATGATCGTGGACTGCAGCCTCGATGCCGAAAAACACAAGAAGATCGGCGAGCTGTCCAAGGGGTACCGGCAGCGGGTGGGGCTGGCGCAGGCCATGATCCATGACCCCGAGATCCTGATCCTCGACGAGCCGACGACGGGTCTGGACCCCAACCAGATCATCGAGATCCGGAAGCTGATCCGCGAGCTGGGGAGAGAGAAGACGGTCATCCTGAGCACTCATATCCTGCCCGAGGTAGAGGCGACCTGCGACCGCATCCTGATCATCAACAAGGGAAGGATCGTAGCAGATGGGACCGCCGAGTCGCTGCGACGGCAGGCGGTGGGACAGCAGGTGCTCGTCGTGAAGATAGAAGACGCCGTGGAAGCAGAGGTGGCGGCGGAGCTGGCGCGGCTGCGGGGCGTTACGGGTGTTACCGGGATCGATGCGGCGGCGGGCTCGTGGCAGATACAGGCCGTTCCGGGCAGCGGCGTGCCGCGGGAGCTGTTCCGGCTTTGCGTAGAGCGCCGTTGGGTACTCACCGAGCTGACACCGGTGGAGACGCGGCTGGAAGATATATTCAGAAATCTAACCCTCAATTAAGCTACATGTCATCTGTTTGGGTCATCGCCAGACGCGAGCTGGCATCGTTTTTCGACTCGCTGATCGCCTATATCATGCTGGTCCTTTTCCTCGGATTCAGCGGATTTTTTACCTGGCTATATGGATCGGATATCTTCATGGTAGGACAGGCCAGCCTGCAATCGTTTTTCAGTGTCGCCTTCTGGACGCTTTTCTTCTTTATCCCCGCGATCACCATGCGGCTGCTGGCGGAGGAGCGGAAGACGGGGACGATCGAGCTGTTGCTCACCAAGGCCGTCAGCAACCGGCAGGTGGTGTTGGGCAAGTTCCTTGCGGCATTTTTGCTGATCGCCATCGCGCTGCTGTTTACGCTGCCGTATCCGCTGACGCTGGCGGCGCTGGGCCGGCCAGACTATGGGCAGATCGTCTGCGGTTATGCGGGGCTGTTATTGATGAGCGCCGCTTATATCGCCATAGGGCTATATGCTAGCAGCGTCACGGCCAACCAGATCGTCGCGTTTCTTTCCGCATTGTTCATCAGCCTCTTCTTTCATCTGATCTTCGGCGTGCTGAGCGGCCAGCTTTCCGGGTCCATGGGACAGGTTGTCGACTACCTGAGCCTTTCGGCGCATTTCGAGAGTTTGGCCCGGGGCGTGATCGACAGCACCGACCTGATCTATTTCCTGTCTATAGTGCTGGCGGGGCTGCTGCTGGCCGAGCTTTCATTATCCAAACGCAATTTCGAGTGATATGAACCGTAAGAAGAACCTCTCCATCACGATAGCCCTTATGGCGGGTATCCTCATCATGGTGAACCTGCTGTCCAGCGAGCTCCATTTCCGGCTGGACCTGACCGAAGGAGGGCAGTATACGCTTAGCCGGGCGACCAGGGATATTCTCCACGATCTGCATGATCCGGTGACGATAAAGGCCTATTTCTCGAAGAATTTGCCGCCGAACATCGAGAAGACGCGAAAGGATTTCCGGGATCTGCTGATCGAATATGCGAACCGTGTGCCGGGGATGATCCAATACAGTTTCGCCGATCCGAACGCCAACGAGGAAACGGAGCAGGATGCGCAGCAGAAGGGAATCCGGCCGGTGCTGATCGACGTGCGGGAGAAGGACCAGATGCAGCAACGCAAGGCCTACCTGGGCGCTACACTGAGCCTGGGCGACAAACAGGAAGTCATCCCATTCCTGCAGCCGGGTTCGGCGATGGAATATGCCTTATCGACGGCGATCAAGAAACTTTCCGTTACGAATAAGCCGGTGGTAGGGATCATCCAGGGCCAGGGCGAGCCTGTGCCGGCCGAACTGGGGCAGCTTTCGCAGCAGCTCGAGATCCTCTATCAGCCGCAGCCGGTGTCGCTTACTGACAGCACCGAGATCCCGGCGAATATCCGGACGCTGGTGATGATCCGGCCGACGGATAGTCTGCGGCCCCGCGAGCAGGAGAAGCTGGACAGTTTTTTGGCGCATGGGGGAAGGCTGGCGATCGCCTTTAACCGCATGCAAGGAGATATGCAGATGGGGCAGGCGCGATCCGTGAACGGCGCTTTGGCGGCCTGGCTGGCGAAGAAGGGCGTCGTCGTCGGCAATAATGCGATCATCGATGCGCAGTGCGGGACGGTGCCCGTGCAGCAACGGGCGGGTTTTTTTACGTTGCAGGCCAATGTTCAGCTACCCTATCTGCCCATGATCTCGAATTTTGCGGACCATCCGATCACCGCGGGTCTCGAGAATGTGGTGCTGGAATTCCCGAGCAGCATCCGGTATAGCGGTCCCGCCGCGGTGCATTATACGCCACTAGCTTTTACCTCCGCGGTTTCCGATACCCAGAGCGCGCCGGTGCTGATCAATGTCGACCGGCGGTGGACGCAGAACGATTTTCATCATGGTCACCTGGCGGTGGCCGCGGCGCTCGATGGGCCGATAGAGAAGGGCGGGGCCGCTACGAAGCTGGTGGTCGTCAGCGACGGGAATTTTGTCGTCAACGGGCCGGCGCAGCAGGGTGGCGGCCGGGAGCTGACGCCGGACAATGTGAACCTGTTCTCCAACGCCATCGACTGGCTTACGGACAATACCGGGCTTATCGGCTTGCGGACGAAGGCGGTGACCTCGCGGCCGTTGGCGGAGACGAGCGATGGGGAGAAGGCGTTGATCAAGTATTTCAATTTTCTTGTCCCGATACTGCTGGCGGTGTTGTATGGGCTGTACCGTGCGCGGCGCAACCGGAATATCCGGATGGCGCGGATGCATGAACGCTATACGCAAAACGCCTGAGGCGCGAGGCCCGAGACATGACGCTAAAGGCATGAGGCGCGAGGCATGACGCCCGAGACGTAACGCAAAACGATTAACGATCCAAACTGGTAATTCCATGACGAAGCTGAATAAACGATTAGCAATGACACTGGCGGGACTTATCGTGGTCTATGTCCTGACCATCGGATTTCATATCGCCGGCCGCGAGAGCAATGAACAGGCGATGACCTTCCATACCGATACGACGGGTGTGACGGAGATAGACCTTTATCCCTACCGCGCCGGGCGGCAGGAGATCAAGCTGATGCGCGAGGCAGGACGGTGGCGGGTGCGGTCGGGTTCTGTGGATGCCGCGCCGACGGCGGGTTCGGTGGAGAGTCTGCTGGGATCGCTGGTGACGGTGCCGACACAACGGATCGTTTCCCAGCGGAAGGGTAACTGGGACGAGTACAAGGTGGGCGATACGACGGGTACGCGGGTAGTCGTCTATAAGGGAAAAGATCCCGTGGGCGATTATTTTGTCGGCGGCGCAGGAAGCGGAGGACTTTATGGCGGCGGTACGTCGTATATCCGGCAGAATGGCCATGAGGAAGTGTATGCGGTGGAGGGCTTCTTGGATGGGTTGGTCGACAAGCCGCTGACGGAGTGGCGCGACCGGAGTCTGTTGCGGTTCAGTATCCCGGAGATCGCCGGCATCAGTTTCCAGGGGACGCCGGGATATGTACTCTCGAAGAAGGACAGCACGTGGTGGCTCGGCAATGGGCGGCTGTCGACGGATAGTGTGAACCGTTACCTGGCGGGGCTGCAGTATTATCAGCTCGATACCTTTGCCGATGGGTTTACGGCTTCGGCGTCGCCAGACAGGAGCATCCTGTTCAGCAAGGGAACGTCGCCGGTGGCTACGGTGCGGGCGTGGAGGCGGCCGGAAGGCGGATGGGTCGTCAATTCGTCGCAGAATGCGGATGGATATTTTGTCGTGAGCGACAGTGTGATGAGGAGGGATCTTTGGCGTGATCCGACAGGATGGGTTAAATAGGCGGCAATCGTCTGCCGACGCGGGCGGTTTTTGTGTTAACTTCATGTCAAACATTCAAAGCATGCGAGTTCAGGAGGTCGGGCGGGGGGATACGTTTTCGAGCCGCCTGTTGTTCAACTTTATTTCCATGGTGTCGGGGATGCGGTTGCCTGATGCGGCGAGGATCGTCATGTACGATAGGGATTTTTATGGCAAGCCGATGACGGCATGGACGCACCCGGCGATGCGGGGGGAAAGCAAATGGTCTGTTGGAGAGCGGGAGCTGATGGCGGCGATGACGGCAAAATGGAATGCCTGTCCGTTTTGTGTGGCGGCGCATAGTGCGATTGCCGCCCTGGTGATCGATAAGTCCGTTGTGCAGGCGGCGTTGAACGATTTCCGGGCAGCGCCGTTGCCGGATAGGTTGAAGGCGGTGCTGGTTTTTTTGGAGAAGCTGTCGGTTCGGCCGGCGGAAGTATCGGCAGCGGATGTCCGAGCGGCAGTTGACGCGGGGCTGGGCAGGGAAGAGATGGAGGATGCGTTGGCAGTGATGACGCTGTTTGTCATTACGGTTCGTTGTGCGGATACCTTCCAATTTGCGATGTTGGATGACCGGGAGTTGGAGAAATCGGCCAGGCGGCTGCTGGCGAAGGGGTATGCATTCGGCATGGCGAAGACGCCGCCGCATCCGGATCATGTTTCGCTTGCGGATGCTTTGCGACGGCGGGTTTTGGAGGGGCCGGGGGTGACGTATCCAGGTTTGCGTCAACGGATGGCGAAGCGGGCGTCGGGGGGGCCGGCGATGGAGGCGCCTTATGATCAACTGGCGTTCCAGATCGGGGAGGCTGCCTATAAGGTTACCGAGGAACAGGTGGCGAGCATAGTAGCCGCGGCGGGGAGCGACAAGGCGGCTTTTGAACTGATCATATCGGCTGCGGTGGGAGCGGGGCTGTGGCGCTGGGATGTGGGTATGGGTGTTTTGAAGGACGTTTTTGGGGTGAGATAGGGTTAGGCGCCGGAGAGGCAGGAAGATGCGGCTACGAGCGGATAAAGAACCAGTATACGAGATTAACGGACAGTCTCCATCCCGGGCCAAAGGGTTCGCTTCTTAATGTGGTTTGTTTGTTATTGACGATGTAGACGGTGGAGATATCTTTTTTCTTTACAAAGATGCCGGTATTGACGTCTACGCCCAGCCTGCCGGCGTGGCTAAGTTGGAAGAGGCCGCCCGCCATGAGACCGGCGGAATAGTG
>DASZOW010000746.1:0-9629 GCA_035550615.1 Puia sp. | reverse complement strand
AGATCGCGGGCGGGTGTACGGATCTGGTTTCGCTCTGTTCGGCCACCGGCGCCGGTACGGGGTGTGGAAGCTGTAAACCCGAGGTTAAACGGATACTCGAAGAAACGCTGGGAAAAGCGGGGGGCGCGAAGATCCCGGAAGGCGAGGCTGTAAACATGTAAAGGACTTATGTTTAAGAAGAACTACCTGGTCAAGATCAATCTGCCCGGTGGCATCGTCGCTGCCGGGGATCTGTATGCCATCGTCGAGGCCGCGGAACGGGCGAGGGTAGAGGACATGCAATTCGGCGCGCGCCAGCAGCTGTTCTGCAAGGTCACGGATCGGTATGGCGAGGCGTTTATAAAAGAGCTGGATGAGGCGGGGATCTTCTATGAGACAGAAAAAGAACGCTATCCCAATATCGTCAGCTCCTACGTCTCGGAAGGTGTTTTCAGCAGATCGCCATGGGTGAGCGAAGGGTTGTATAAAGATATCCTGGAAGGGTTCGATTTCCGCCCGACGTTAAAGATCAATCTACTGGAAAGCGGCCAATCGTTTATTCCGTTCTTCACCGGGCATCTCAATTTTCTCTCCTCCGCGGTAAACAATCACTGGCATCTCATGGTCCGGCTGCCCGGCACCAACCGGCTTTTTCATTGGCGGACGGTCGTGTATTCGCCGGATATTCCGCGGATCAGCAGGCTTATCGAAGCAGCGTTGCAGGGGGAGGGAAGTTTGCGGGGTGGTGGGGGTCAGGTGGCGGACAATTGGGGCGAACGGTTATACGAAACCGTTACTGCGCAGGCTACGGTGGGGCATGGGCCGGAACCGCCGCCGCTAAGGCTGAACACCGGGGGTGTTCCCTATTATGAGGGCTTCAACCGCAGCGGTACAAAGAACTGGCTCGGCATCTACCGGCGCGAAGAGCTTTTTCCGCTGGATTTTCTCAAAGACGTCTGTCTGCTGGCCTTGCAAACCAAGATCGGCCAGCTGTATACCACGCCATGGAAATCGCTCCTTGTCAAAGGGATCGAAGACGAGGATCTGCACCGCTGGGAATATATCCTTGGGAAATACCGCATCAACGTCCGTCATGCCAGCAACGAGCTCAACTGGCAGATAGAAGATCTTTGCCCGGATGGCTTGCGGTTGAAACGTTATCTTATCCGGCAGCTCGACCAGGACGACGTCCGCACGGAGGGCCTCACCTTTGCTATCAAGACACAGCCGGGTTCGGGGCTGGCCGGCTCGATCGTGATCCGGAAACAGGAGGGCATCCGGCCGGGGCAAATAAAGCTGCTCGATCGCTACTCTATCTGGCATACACCCGATTTCGACCCGCATGCCATGGAGCCCGTATTGTATCGGAAAGACATCGAAAAAGAAAATCTCTACCCTTACCTCGTTTCGCTCTGCAAGGAATTTTATCGTCATCAGAGCCAGTGGTCGCTGCCAGGTCCGGATACTACCGCCGGCATGGGCAAGCCGAGTCCCGAGAACCTTAGCTACCAGTGTTCAGACTGTCTCACTGTCTATGACGAGAACTATGGCGATCCCGACCGGGATATTCCGCCGAGAACCCCGTTTGCTGGTTTGCCGGACCATTGGACCTGCCCGGTGTGCGGGGGAGAAAAAAATAATTATACGCTTGCGGCTACAGAGGGTGGCTTTCCCGCCGCCAGCGGCTCCAGCCGCTCGGGCGACAGGATCTGAATGTCTTTGCCGGAGGTGGCGATGATGCCGGCGGCGGTTAGCTCCGTAAAGAATTTGAACACCGTTTCGTAGGTCGTCCCCGCATAGGCGGCGATATCCTGCCGCGTCAGTTTGAGGGCGAGGGTCCCGTCCGCGAGCGTCCCGAAGCTTTGGAGAATATCGAGCAGGGCGCCGGCGATCCGGCCTTTGACATCCATGTGAGTCACGTCCCGCATTCTTTTTTCCGCTTTTAGCAGCTCGGCGGCATAGAAATGCATTAAGGTATAGGTCAGGGAAGGGTTGGCTTTGAGGCTCAGCTCCAGGAACTCGTTGGTGACAAAGCAGGCCATCGTATCCTCGAGCGCCGTTGCGGAGATAGGATATGCCGGCTGCCCGCCCAGACCGCGAAGTCCTGCGATCTCGCCTGCGCGTACGAACCGGATGATCATTTCCCGGCCGTCTGTCCATGGGGCGTGGATCTTGACGATCCCGGAGTACAGGAAAAAGATGCCTGTGACCGGTTCGCCTTCGGTAAAGAGAGGCTTTCCCCGTTTAAAAATGAGCGTTTTTTTATGCGCCGCCGTGACCGTCTTCCATTCCGGCATGCAATGGCGGCAAAAAAAGCAATGATCCAAATCGCATCCGAGGTCTTGCATAGAAAATAAAATATTGCCTAAACAATATAAAAAATGGTCAATTCGAACAAAAATAACCTAAAAAATATTGTATATGCAATATCTTTGCGTCCGAAAGCGTGATTAAGCAAGGTTACGAGAATCAATGAACAATGCATAAAAACAATACAATTCCTGTTTCAACTTCATTAGGTACTGCAAGTCAACATGTTAGCGATGGAAGGACAACTAAAAGGACTCCTGCGGTAGGCAAGCGGGTATTTTATTTGAGCCTCCAGGTCGTCGGCAATGCCGTCGTCATCGGTATCGTCGCCAAGGGTCTGGTCTATTTGATCGACCTGATCACCAACATTTCTTTCTATGGCCGTTTCTCCTTTGATGCGGCCTCGCCGGCCGGCAATCATCTGGGGCTCATGGTGATCGCCGTTCCCATTATCGGCGCTGTTTTCGTGGGGATCATGGCCCGTTTCGGTTCGAGGGCCATTGGCGGTCACGGCATACCGGAGGCCATGGAAAAGATCATCCTGGAGGAAAGCAAGATCCCTCCGGCCATTACTTTTTTAAAGCCATTGTCGGCGGCTCTCTCGATCGGTACGGGGGGCCCCTTTGGTGCGGAAGGCCCGATCATCGCTACGGGTGGGGCTTTTGGCTCCGTTACCGGCCAGTGGATCCATATTTCGGCATCCGAAAGGAAGATCGTCCTGGCGGCGGGCGCCTGTGCCGGTATGGCAGCCATCTTTGGTAGTCCGCTAGCGGCGGTGCTGCTGGCTGTGGAACTGCTCCTGTTTGAATTCTCGCCCCGTTCCATCATCCCTGTGGCGCTGTCCTGTATCACCGGCGCGGGTATGCATATCCTGCTTTTCGGTAAACAGCCGGTTTTCGCCATGCCGGACATTCCGGTGCCGACAAATACGGCCCTGATAACCTATATACTGCTGGGCGCGATAGTCGGGGTGGTTGCAGCGCTTGTATCCAAGTCGGTGTACTGGATCGAGGATGGTTTCGAGAAATTGCCGGTCCACTGGATGTGGTGGCCGGCCATCGGCGCCGTTGCAATTGGCGTCGTAGGGTATTTTGCACCGCATACCATGGGCGTCGGGTACGACAATATCGCCCGGCTGCTTACCGGCACTACGCCGGTGGCGATCGTCGCGGCGCTGTGTTTTCTAAAATATATTTCATGGTCTATAAGTTTGGGTAGCGGAACGTCCGGCGGTACGCTGGCCCCGCTTTTCACGATCGGCGGCGCCCTGGGTGGCCTGCTGGGCGGGCTCGTCATTCATTATATTCCCGGTTCTGAGATAAATCTCCCGACAGCCGTGCTTATCGGCATGGCCGCCATGTTTGCCGGGGCGTCCCGCGCCTGTCTGACATCGATCATCTTCGCTCTCGAGACGACAGGGCAGATGCACGGTCTTTTGCCCTTACTGGGTGCTTGTGTGGCCGCTTATTTCGTATCTTTCTTCCTCATGAAGGGTAGCATCATGACCGAAAAGATCCAACGCCGTGGCGTCAAGACGCCCGACGCCTACGAGCCCGATATCCTGCAGAATGTCACCGTCAGGGAACTCGTGGTGCCGATAACGGGCGAACCCACGCCGGCACGCTGGATCTATGCTTCGGATGACGCCGGTCTGGCCGCCGAGCTCATGGGTAAATATGGTACCGACGTCCTTGCCGTCCACGAGGATAGGGAAGATGGTAAGCTTATCGGGTTGGTCACGGCTAAGGGCCTGCTGGAATTCTATAGCCGCCGGCGAGAGCAGGAGCAAAGTTACCAGAGTCCGGCCCGCACCCGGCGGATCATGGCACAGGGAAGAAAATTATTACGTCCACATCATAATCATAAACCGTAAATTTGCGCGGATTATCCATCCGTCTCAAAAATTATATAACAATGAACGAGCAGAAATCAGTTTTTTGGACCGCTATGATGACAGGTCTCTTCATCGGGATCATCGATACAGTTATTTGCCTGTTTTTTAATGTGTTCTACAGGAGCTATACCGGATACTTCCCTTCCGAGCTTATCAATGTCTCGTCACTGATCTTTATGATCAACCTGCTGCAGACCATCGTTGGGATCATCTATTTCCTTTTCCTCAAGGCCTTTAAAAAAGGCGATGCCGTCTATCTGGCGGTCATCCTCCTGCTTACGGCCTTCCTGGCCTGGAAAGCCTCCAATGCGAATTACTTCGACGATGCTCACGTGAACCATGGCTTCCATGGCCTTCTCACCAGCATCATATTGATACTTGGCATCAGCGCAGCTTGCATTCCCATGTTGTTCCACAACAGGAAATTCCTGGAGAATGTGATCTAAAAAATCCGTAAATTCGGATCGTGTCTAAATTAAGCCAAAGTGGTCCTATCCACCGGTAGTCATTTCCATGACAGCGAGAATAGGATCGATTGTTAAAATGATTTACTGACCGCCCCCCTTTTCAGGTGGGGCGGTCCATATTTTTGGGGGAGGCGGAAAGTTCAGATGGCATTGTCGGGACCGGCAAAGGAGTTCCAGATCTCCGTCTCGCATTCTTTCCGGAGTCTCTTGTATAAGAAGGCGTGCAGGGGCAGCGTAGCCTCGGAAAAGCCGTTCTCCTGGTATAACTTCAACAGGAACCTGTCTACCACATCGTGGGCCCTGGGGCCGTCGTGCAAGAGCATATAGGCGAAAATGATCAGGTCTTCCGCATATTCCTTCCGAAGCGCCTGATAGGCTCTGACATCGTTGTTCAGGAGGCCGTCAAGTAATAGTTCTTCGTCCATGATTTCCTAGATTTAGAAAGCCACTCCCAGGACTGAGAGCGGCTATATTGCTGTTCCAAATAACTCTTGCTACCAAGCCTAAACCTCAATTCATTGTAAGTTTCGACTAAGTTCGAATACATCTTTGTGTATCGAGGCGAGTTCTTTTAATTCAAAAACATTTTTGGTGTTGCTTTTCTCAAGTATCCTGCGTTTGAATGTGGAGATGGTATTCTGTTTCATATTCAGGATATGTCCGATCTCCGCACTTCCCATGCCCATGAGCAGATAATGCAACACCTCCGTTTCCCTCGGCGTGAGCTTATCGAAAGCGGTCTTCACCATCGGCTTGCTTTTTGCCGGCACGCGGGGATGATTATTGTACAGAAAATCCTGCAGCTGCCTGAAGGTCTCACGTTCGGGAGAAGCTTTGGAGATGAATTGAGTGATGCCGTAACGGGCGAGCCCGGCACGATACATTCCAAAGGGCTGCATGCTGAAGACGAGAATATTGAGATCGGGATAGAGACAACGGATGTTTGGCAGGACCTCCATAGTAACGCCATCCGATAATACCAAATCGATGATTGCATGCGTATACTGCTTTCTCTTCAGCGCTTTCATCAACTCGTTACAACTGGTAGCTTCATCGACTTGCATCAAACCGAACTGGGTCTGGCAAATAGCTATGAGCCCCTTTCGTATCATGTAATGATCATCGGCTATTAACAATTCTCGCATATTCTAAATTAGCCATATTGTCATGATAACACAATCGAATTAATTCGAGATTTACGGCGCGGTCCGCCGGCGTTTACTGCAAAAAAGTTACCTTCATAAGATCAAACGATCCAATGAAATTGTTTTTTAAAAACCGGCAGACGGAGGGCCGGAACCATACACCCGATACGTCCGGGAAGGCCGACTTTATCCGGCAGATCACGCATGATATAAAAGGCGATTTCTTCGGCGTCTCCAGCGTCTGCCTGATGTTGAAACTGGCTATCGAGAAAAAAGACGATCCTACCGCCATGCTGGACCATCTCAGTGAGGCCTGCGAAGAATACAAGTACAAGCTGAACAACTTCCTGGAGTATACGAAATTTGACGCGGGTTTGGATGATACGATCCGCGAGCCGGTTAATATCCGCGTATTGCTGAACGATGCCATCGGAGAAACCGACGACAGGGCGATGCCGAAGGCGATCCGCATCGAGCTTGCCGTTTCCGAGGAGCTGCCGAAAAATATCGTGGGCGACGAGTTCCGGCTGAAACATATCGCCGAAAATCTTCTTGTCAATGCCATCAACTTCTCTGCTCCCGGCAGCCATGTTGCAGTAAGCGCGGAAAAGAGGGGCGAATACTGGGTTCTAACGGTAAGCGACAGTGGCGTCGGGATGACACAGGAACAAATAGATAGCCTTTTCAGATCCTCGCCCGCGGAACGGATGAGTCTTAAGAACCCGACCGGGCTGGGATTGCTGGTGGTCCGATATCTGGTGGAAGATGTATTGGAGGGAAAGATGATGCTGACAAGCGAAGCGAGGACAGGGACGCGGGTGGAGATCGAATTGCCGCTGGCGGAAGCCGTTCCGGATGCGGATTAAAAGTTGATCCTGCAAGAAGCGGCGGGAGGGGACTCCGGTGTGCGGGGATAGAAAAAAGATGAGGCTATCCTTGAAATCTTTTCAAACCGATAATTACCACGAATGATTAATTATAGATCATAATGCGTGTGAGAAGATAGCCTCACCGTGTTTTGATGTCGATCCGATACCGTTCCGAAGCGTTCATCCTTCCTAATGTTCCGGCTCTTTTTGGAACCTTGGCTGTACACACCACCTCCAGGGAGGTAACCCCTGGCAACAACTGGGAGGCACTTCACAGGTTTATAGGACCTGGTCCTTTACATGGTTAACAGAATTACTTTTTGTCATCGAATACGGTCAGATATTTTCGAAAATCGGTGCCTACCGGGTAGTCATATCTTCTAATGTCATTGGGGGCCCGGTAGATGATCTGCAATGGCTTTGCCATATGTTGTTTGAAGACGTAATAGTTCACGGCAAAGGCGATCACGTTACAGAAATCTTCGCACATGCTGTCCGGCGTCCATTGGTCCATGTCTTTGAGATTCACGATCACCGTACCCCGGTCGCTATGGGAGATCGTCAGATAGTTCGACCAGGCGAAGTAAGGGATCGCGCGTGTCAGCCGTTCCAGCCGGAGAAACTCGCTTTCTTCCAGGTCCCGGAAATTCGGATCGAGCCGCATCTCATAGGTGTCGGACCCGTGTCCCGGGATGATTGGAAAAGAGACTTCATAATTACGCAGCCCCGACAGCTCCCTGGAATTGAAAAAGGATAAGAACAGGCGGTGTTCCATGTCCAGGTGATAGTTGATCTCCTGCGAGTCCCGGACGATCGTACGCGGATATACGAACTCGAAATTAAGATAACCTTGCTGACCGGAAGTCTTCGGCCTTTCCCACTTTACCACCTTGTCGATCCTGCCCTCCACGATCGTCGCAAAAACCTCCCCCTTCAGCCGGACGGAAAGCTCCTGGCCTCTTACTGCAAAAGTAGCCCATAAAGCAAACAAAAACGGAAGATACCTTGTCATTGAAAAGCAATTGCAGGTACTAATCGGATACCCTTACGCATTGATCTTTGATACTACTGAAATTCTAAGATAGTCGTCCCGGGATTTCATGACAATCGAATTAATTCGAGATTTTTTTTGTAAGTTAAACATGCGGCAGACACCCTGCAATATGAACTCTGTTTCGTCCTTTTAGACAGCTGTTTTATCCGGTCCGAAATCGTTTTAGCTTAATCGTCTTTGGCGGCATTATCAATTGATTTATCTTTCAATTCATTAATCTTCAATCTTCTGGGTAGACTATGCGCGCATTTAGGTCGCTTGAGAAAAGTAAACTTCTTGCCATCGGCACCTCCGGAATCATCGAGGAAGAGGATTTGGCCCGGATCAGACTGGTCAATCTGCTATGCTATGTAGCGGCTGGGATCGTCCTGCTTGTAGGCGGGGTACTTTGCTATGTCCTCCATGGAAAGGCTTCCGTCGTTGTTCCACTGACGTTGGAATTTATTGCCAACGCATCGGTGCTATGGTGGAACCATAAGAAAAGATTTGTGACCGCTGCATGGGTGTTATACGCCATCCAATGCGTGATGATCGCTTACCTGGCCATTGTCCTGGGCCGGCTTTTACAGCTGGAGCTGGTTATTATCCTGCTGATCGCGATCACGTATCTTATCTTCAAGACCCCGACAGACAGGAAACTTGCCGTCGCCGCTGCATTGGTCGACCTTATTGTTCTGGAAACAGTTTATTACATCAACGGCGGCGAGTCTTCCATACCGGTGTCCTACAATGCCGCCTTTCTGATCCATGCCCTGGTATTATTATCTGTCATTGGGATCATTCTCCTGGTAAGCGCGCCCTACGTCAGAAGTCATGACACCAACGCCGGCCTCAAAAGAGCTAACCATTTCATTAAAATATTTATAGCCCAGATCACCCATGAGCTCAGGACACCCCTGGATAGCATACATCAAGCCATGCAGCTCCTGCGGAGTGAGATCCGCAAGGATCGACATCTTAGGAATATTCAGCCGCTGGTAGATATCGGCTGGACAGTAAGCTCCACTGCCAAAAATATCGTAAATAACGTTCTCGACATGGCAGAGATCGAAGCAGGCAAAAGCCCAACAGTCGTTAACGAAGCATTCAAAGTAAGAGCCTTCTTCGAAAAGATCTCGGAAGTTTATCAGATCATAGCCCAGCGGGAAAAGATGACATTGGGTTTGCTCATAGACAAAAATATGCCGGAAGCCGTCTTTGGGGATCCACTCGGAATCAACCAGATCATAACGAATCTAATGGCGAACGCATTCAAATATGGAAAGAAAGGCGGGCGCGTAAGCCTGGAGATCAGGAGATCCGGGACCCGGTGGCAAATAGTCGTCTTCAATACCGGACCGGCCATCCCGCCGGAGAAGTTGGATTCCATCTTTGATCCGTTCATTACCGGCAGGACCGGCCACATCCAGGGTTCCGGTCTCGGCCTTTTTATTGTAAAAAGCAAACTGCTGGCCTTGAATGGCGCTATTTCCGTGGAAAGCGTTCCCGACCAGGGGACCACATTTATTGTAACGCTGCCTTTGTGGGAAGCAAGAATACGGGACCTGCCGGACGGGGCGGGGCTCGACGAAGACCAGCTGGATCTTCATAAGGCCGTAGTATGGGTGGCCGAAGACGATAAACTCACTGCATTCCTGTATACCCGCTTTTTAAATGATATGGGCTGCGCATTTACGGTGGCGAAGAACGGCCAGGAACTATTGGGCATTGCCAAAGAAAAATGTCCGGGCGACATCCCGGACATTATAATACTCGATTGCCACATGCCGGTACTAAGCGGTGAGGAAACCATTATCCAGCTAAAACGCCTGCCTGGCCTTGATCATGTTCCGGTCATCGTTACTACGGGGGATATCTATTCCGATACCGTTCATAAGATGCTGGCGGCAGGGGCCAATGCATACCTTAAAA
>DASZOW010000745.1:0-2990 GCA_035550615.1 Puia sp. | reverse complement strand
CGTTTCTTCTTATAAATATACTCTTTTTTTAGCAGATGTCGGTCTTCAGCCGTAAAAAAATAAGGCATTCCCATGTTGGGAAGAGGGTATGATCAGAGGAAGAAGCCGGGATCAAAGTCTGATCAACTCAAAGGGCGCGCCGATCTTGTCCATCTCGCGCCGGATACGATCCGGGTGGGTATCCGTAATGAATACCTGACCGTTGTCCTGCAGACAGACCTTGTCCAGCAGGTTGTGCATCCGGTATTCATCCAGTTTTTCAAAGACATCGTCGAGGAGGAGGAGCGGTGCGAATCCTTTCGCCTCGCGCAGCGTTTCGTATTCGGCCAGCCGGAGTGCGAAAAGCAGGCTTTTGCGTTGTCCCTGGGAAGCCATGGATTTGAATGGTACGCCGGCGAAGCCGATATCGATATCGTCTCGATGGATACCGCTGCCGGTACGTTGCAGGTAAAGGTCTTTTTCCAGGTTTTCCTTGAGAAGACGACGGAAGGGAGTATGGAGCAGGGCGCTTTCGTAGGCCAGGGTCAGGGGTTCTTCGACGCCGGCGATCCGGGTATAGAAGCGACCGGCCAGCGGGAGCAGGTCCTGCAGAAATGTGCGGCGGCGTTCGAAAAGCCAGTCCCCCCGGGCGATGAGCTGTTCGTCGTAGACATCGAGCAGATTCCTGTCCGTGAGGCGGCGTTCGGTGAGCGATTTTAGAAAGCCGTTACGCTGTTGCAACACCTTGTTATAGTCGATGAGGTTTTGCAGATAGACGGGATCGAGCTGAGAGAGCAGGGCGTCGAGGAAGCGACGGCGTTCTTCGCTGGCCCCGGTAACGATCTGGATATCGTCCGGCGCAATGATGACACAGGGGAAGCGGCCGATATGCCGGGAGAATTTCTCATAGGCGACGCCGTTGGCCAGGAATTCCTTTTTGCCGTTGCCGCGCAGGATGCAGACCACGGAGGCAGGTTGTCCGTCCTCATCGAATTCGCCCTGGATACGGAAACCGGAAGCGCCTTTGAGTACGGCCTGCTGGTCGCTGCGCGAGAAATAGCTTTTGGTGAAGCACAAATAATAGAGGGCATCCAGCAGATTGGTCTTGCCAACGCCGTTGTTGCCGCAGATGCCGATGATCCGTTGCTCGAAACGGAACGAAGCCTGTTCATAGTTCTTGAACTGCAGAAGCGATATTTCTTTTATCCGGAGCAATGGGCTGGAATTCGGGTGTAAAATATTATCTTTCCTTTAAACTTAAACCACACATACATGAGAAAACTTTTTGTCCTCCTGCTGCCCGCCGGCCTGTTCCTGCCGGCGTTGCTGTTTGCGCAGCAGGAGACGCTCGACACGGGCATGGTTAACCGAATCCGGGAAGAAGGGCTCAACCGGAGCCAGATCCCGGCGATCGCGCATCAGATCACCGATGTAGCGGGTCCGCGGCTCACCAATTCTCCGGGATGGCACCGCGCGGCCGACTGGATCGTGGAGGCCCTGAAGGGCTGGGGACTGGCAGGAGCGGAAAAGGAGCCCTGGGGCCAATTTGGCTATGGCTGGGTTGCGGAAAAGACGACACTGGCGATGCGCACTCCTTACTATAGCCCGATGATCGCCTATGCCGTTCCGTGGACGGGGAGCACCAATGGGCTGGTATCGGGTCCCGTCTATATCGTCAAAAAAATGGATTCGGCCTGGATAGCCGATCATCTGAGCGACATGAGGGGAAAGATCCTGCTGATCATGCCGCAGGATACCACGGACAAGCCACGTTTCAAACCCGATGCCGAACGCTATTCGGATAGCGCGCTGGCCGGTATCGGCGACACGTACATGCTCGATAAGAAGCAGCTGAAGATGATCATCCCCTATTTTACCCATATGCTCAAGGTCGGAAAAATGATCCAGGGCAGCGGGGCGCTCGGCGCATTGACCTCGGGTGGCGGGCGGGATGGCACCGATTTCGTGCAAAGCTTTATCGGTTACCGGAAAAAAGACCAGCCGTTGCTGCCCGATATGGCTGTGGCCAAGGAAGATCTTTTAAGGGTGATGCGCCTGGTGGAAGACGGACATTCCGTGACGGTGGAAATGCAGAGCGATACGAAATTATACGAGCAGGACCAGGAGGGGCACAATGTGGTCGCAGAGATCCCGGGGACCGATCCGAGACTTAGATCGGAGGTGGTGATGCTGGGCGGCCACCTGGATTCCTGGACGGCGGCTACGGGAGCTACCGACAATGGGGCCGGCTGTATCGTGGCCCTGGAGGCGATCCGCATCCTGAAGACGCTGGGGATAAAACCGAAACGGACGATCCGGATAGCCCTTTGGGATGGAGAGGAAGAAGGGCTTTTAGGCTCCTTTGGGTATGTTAAAAAGCATTTTGGCGATCCGGCCGATATGAAGCTGAAGCCCGAACAAAGCAAGATCTCGGTCTATTTCAATCTCGACAATGGTTCGGGTAAGATCCGCGGCATCTTTGCGCAGGGCAATGAGAAGGCGGCCGCCATCTTCAGGCAATGGCTGGAGCCGTTCAAGGATCTCGGCGCCACCACGGTAACGCTGCACAATACCGGGTCGACGGACCATCTGAGCTTCGATGCCATCGGCATTCCGGGGTTCCAGTTCATCCAGGACCCGTTGGATTATGAGACCCGGACGCATCACAGCAATGAGGATAACTACGATCACCTGGTAATGGACGACCTGAAGCAGGCGGCTACGATCGAGGCCGCCTTTGTGTATTTTGCGGCCATGCGGCCGGGCATGATGCCCCGGAAGCCGCTGGGCGAGCCGGAGAAGTTCATTTTTGACGGCCTGGTCCCCTAAAATGTGGCCGAAAAAGGGGCCCGGGAGGCGGCTGGATAGAGGGGAATTTGCATTTTACCCCGTATATTTGCGGCCGTTCCTGCGCCCGTGGCAGGCCGTTTACTTTAAAATTTTCGAACATTGGCTACCAAATTCTCAAAAGAGAACTACCTGTACTGGTATGAACTAATGCAACTCATCCG
>DASZOW010000744.1:0-5362 GCA_035550615.1 Puia sp. | reverse complement strand
GCAGACCGGCGCGTTGCCGTATCAGGTTTATCGCATTATACGCAGCCGCGGAAGGACCACTGCCGGCCATATCGCTCGCCTCGGCATAATCGAGCAATACCATTGGATAACGGATGAAGTCCATCGCCTTATTGGTGCTCGGGTTGATGGAGAGGATACTCGTATCTGTTTCCTTGACACCATCCCCGACACCGCCGGTAACGAGACCATGACGGAATTTTTTATAGTAGGGATGGCCGGCCTGCGTCAACGGGGAATTCCACGGCACGCGTGTAAACGTCTTCTTGTCGGAATTCAACAGCTTCAACGTATCGTAATAGGTACAGTAGGAACGATAACACTTCGGTGAATTCAGATAGAAATTGATCTCGGGATAATAGTCGTCCCAACCACCGGAACCGTCCAGCCCCGACTCGTCCAGCGGCACCGAGGAAGAGCCATAGCTACGCTCCGGAACGCCGGCAGTGACGTTGAACTGCAACGCAAAGATGGACTCGGGACCATTATTGGTGGTGAACACGGTATTGAAATCGGGTTCCAGCGAATAGGTCCCGGCATTCATGACGCTGTCGGCCTCGGCCGCCGCCTGTGCATAATACTGGGTCTGGTTCAACGGCCAACCCGTCATAGTCAGGTAGACGTCGGCAAGCAGCGAACGCGCCGCGCCGGAGGTGGCGCGCCCGGGTTGTCCTTGCCAGCTGGCAGGCAGCCAGGCAGCCGCCTGTTGCAGATCGCTGACGATAGTCGCATAGATCTTGGACACGGAATCGCGCTGCGGCCGCGTCGTAACGGAGATCGCGGTAGTGATATCGGGGATCGGACCGAATACGCGAACCAGGTAATAATAGGAGAAGGCGCGCAGGAAATAGGCCTGCCCCGCGGACTGGTGCAGCTGTTGTTCCGTAGATGTCACCTTGGAATAATTGGCCAGGACATTGTTGGCCTGGTAGATCGCATTCCAGGGACCCTGCCATTGATTGAACAGGCTGGCATTGTTGCTCTGACCGTAGAGCTCGTCGAACGCCCGCATATCGCCCTTGTTCAGACCCGGGTCCGTGGTCAGATCGTCAGCGCCGAAACACGAGGTCATCCTGGTAGTGAACCCGAACGCATAGTCGGGCGTCAGCTCGGTATAAATGGCCGCGACGGAGGCGTCGAGATCCGATTGTGTCTTGAAATAGGTCCCCGGGGTAAGATTGGCCTTGGGATCCTCTTTTAACTTTTGGCAAGCCGTTCCCAGCAACAACAGCATCGATGCAGGAAGGAAATATTTTAAATTCATATACAATTCGTTTTTTGGTAAATGTGATCAGAAACCGGCACGCAGGCCGAACGTATAAGATCTGGGGTTAGGAATGATAGCGGTTTCCAACCCTTGCGTGATGCCATTGGTCATATTCGTGACTTCAGGATCATAGCCGGGATATTTGGTGATCGTAAAGAGATTCTGGCTGCTCACATAAAGCTCCAGGTTTTTAACGCGCGAGCCGAGCCACGCCTGCGGGAAATGATACGACAGCGCTATATTCTTTAGCTTGATATATGACCCGTCATACACCCAGCGGCTGCTGTTGATATAGTTCTGGCTGGTAGGACTGAAGGTCGGAACATTCGTCTCATGCTGGGCCGTCCAGACATCGAGTATGCCGGCATTGGTGGCATTACGCGCATCCCCGAGACCCCCGTATGTATAAGGCAGCGTTCCGGAATAGATCTGGTTGCCTTGCGAACCGTAGAACAACATGGTAAGATCCCAGTTCTTATAGCTCAGATCGTTGGCCCAGGAGAAAGTATACTTCGGAGCGCCATTGCCGATAAGCGTCCTGTCCGCACTGCCGATAGAATGTGTACCCAGCAGGTCTGCGTATTTGGAATCACCCGGCTTGTTGCCATAAAGCGCCGCCTCGGCAGCCTCGCTGGACTTCCATGTCCCGAGGAATCTGTAGCCGTAAAACTCGCCCAGCGGCTGGCCCACCTTGAGCATCGACACGCCGGATTGCGCGGAACCGATATTGTTCGTGATGATACTATCGAGACCATTGAGGCTAAGCACCTTGTTGCGGTTGATGGAAATGATGGCCGTAGTCGTCCATTTCAAACCATGCGGCTCATTGATAGGTGTAACGCCCAGGTCGAACTCGAAGCCTCTGTTGTACAAACTGCCCAGGTTATTCTGATACGTGCCGCCGCCCAGGTATTGCGGCGCCGGTTCGTTATAAAGCAGGTTGGTGACCTTGCGATAGTAGTAGTCGCCCGTAAAGGTGATCATGCCACTGAGAAAGGCGGCGTCGATCCCTACATCGGTTTGATGGTTCAGCTCCCATTTGAGATTGGTCGGCTTCGGCGTTCCCAGCGGAGTGTATATCGAGACCCCACTCTGATTTCCATTAAAAGGATACCCGGTGGCATTCTCCACCCCGCCTACATTGATCTGCGGGATCGACGAATAAGCACCTACGGTTTGGTTACCCGTCAAACCATAGCTGCCACGCAATTTCAGGAAGGAGATAACCCGCGAACCGGCAAGGAAATTCTCACGGGAGATGATCCAGCCGACAGCGGCCGAAGGGAAGACGGAATATTTCTGTGTCAGCACCGAGCTGCCGTCATCGCGGATCGTGGCGTTGAAAAGGTATTTGTCCATCAGCTTGTATTCTACCCTGCCCATATAGGACTGCAGGGCCTGGGACGAATAGCCGGAGCTGGTATTCTGAGCCGCGCCCAACCCGAGATTCCAATAACTGAGCGAATAGGAGCTGAGATTGGTGGCCTTGCTCTGGTTGTTATAGCTCGTGCCCGATGACTGCTCATAGAGGGCCGTCACCGTCAGATCGTGTACGCCCCAGCTGCCATGATACGTGAAATAGTTGCTGTTCTGGAAGCTGTGACCATATGTCGAATTCTGAAGTGCATAGCCGTTGCTCGGGCTCGCCAGGTAAGTGCTGGTGCCCGGTCCATAAAACAGACGATTGATATTCGAGCTGTTCGCATAGGTATTGTTCGATGTAAACGTCAGGCCCTTGACGATCTTATAGGTCAGGATGCCCGTGGCCGTTACATTGATTCCGCTATTATCGTTGAGGCCATTGGTTTGCTGGGCGATCGGGTTGATACCCAGCGCTGCATATTTCGACTCGAGAATAAAGTTGCCGTTCGCATCTCTGATGGGCGACGTGGGATCCCACGCATAAGCCTCGCCAAAGGGATCGGTGATATCGCCCTGGTACTGGGTATTGCGGTTGTGAGGAAGTGCCCCGGTAAGGTTGAACTGCAGATTCAGGCGGTCGCTCGCCTTTACGAGTAAATTGGCGCGGGCGATATCCGTCCTGTACCATTGATTCAGGATCAGACCTGGCTGGTCCAGGTGATCATAAGAGACCATATACTTGACATCGCTCGAACCGCCGGTCACAGAGATCTGGTAATTCTGGACCCACGGCTTATTCTGCAGCGCTCTCTGCCAATCGGTTCCCTTGTTCGTGGTCTGGAAGGCCTGGATCTCGGCATTCGAAAAAGCGGCAGGCTGACCGGTAGTGGCATATTGGGCATTGGTGGCGATCGCAAATTGATACGCATTCATCAACGGCAATTCTTTGGCGATCTCCTCTTTTTTCACCCACGGATTGATGTCGACCCGCGGCTTGCCTTCGTGGCCCAGTTTGGTGGTGATGATCACCACGCCGGTAGAACCGCGCGAACCATAAATGGCGGTGGCCGAAGCGTCCTTAAGGACTTCGATCGACTCGATGTCGTTTGCGGAGATCGTGGAGATGTCGCCGCCGATCTGCCCATCGATGACATACAAGGGATCATTGTTATTGTTGATCGAAGCGGTACCGCGGATGCGGACGGCCAGACCCTTGCCGGGCATGCCGTTGACACTTTGCACAGTGACGCCGGGCACCGTACCCTGTAAGGCCTCCTCGACCCTGACTATCGGCCTTTTGACGATATCCGCGGCCTTTACCTCGGAGGTGGCGCCGGTGACATCGCGTTTCCGCTGGACGCCATAACCGACGACGATGACGTCGCCAAGCGTCCGGGCATC
Organism: Puia sp.; assembly: GCA_035550615.1. Taxonomy (GTDB): domain Bacteria; phylum Bacteroidota; class Bacteroidia; order Chitinophagales; family Chitinophagaceae; genus Puia. The sequence continues at coordinate 1,314 of DASZOW010000744.1, read as the reverse complement.
CTGGTGAAGACTGACGCTAAACCCGTTCCGGCCTTTGTACGTATAGTCCTGGTTCTCGTAGCCGACAAAGGAGATCGTGAAAACGGGATGCAGCACGCTGCCGGTATTGACGGTGAAATTACCGTTGGCGTCTGTAGAGGCGGAGATATTCGTGCCCTTGATGGTGACCGTTGCTCCGGCGAGCGGCTTACCGGCTTCGTCGGTCACAGTTCCCTTAACCGTCTTGTCCTGCGCATTTGTTCTTAAAAGACTCAATGCTAGCAGAAGCAGTAGCAGACATTTTTTCATACAGCAATATTTTAGGTACTTGCAAAAAAACGTGTGAGACATTAACCAGGGCTTTAATATTCCATTAACCTGGCGATTAATCACTGATTTTCAGGAATTTTTTTACCGTCCTCTTCCGCCGGCCCCCTGCCATGCCACCACGTGGCCAGCGCCGACCCGGAAATATTCATCATCGGTCCGAAGACCGCAGGAGCCAACCCAACCGTCGCCAGCCTCCCCATGGCCAACGCCAGCCCGGAAGCGAGACCGGCATTTTGCATCCCGACCTCGAGGGCGATCGTCCGCCTGTCCTTCTCCGCCATCCCCAACCACCGGGCCAGCCAGTAGCCCAACGTATACCCGGCGAAATTCTGTACCAGCGTCGCCGCGATCAGCAAGAGCCCAACCTGCAAAAGGCTGTCCCGGCCCGCCGCCGTGATCACCACGATGATCAGCGTAATACCGGCCATCGACACCAACGGCATGGCCTTATCCAGCCACGAGAACCGGCCCCGGACAATATAATGGAAGGCCAGACCCGCGGCAATAGGCAGGATCACGATCTGGATGATATCCCATACCATGGCCCCCACATGCACATCGACATATTGCCCCGCCAGTAATTTCATCAGCAGCGGCGTCAGAAAAGGCGCCAAAAGTGTAGAAATAGCGGTCACCGACACGGACAACGCCAGGTTCGCCCTCGCCAGGTAAGACATCACATTGGACGCCAGCCCGCTCGGACAACAGCCGACGAGGATGATACCCGCCGCGATCTCGCTCGGAAAATGGAAAAGTGTGACGACCAGCAGACTCACCAACGGCATGATCGTATAGTGACAGACCACCCCGATCAAAATACCCTTCGGCATCCGGATGACATTCCGGAAATCCTGTACACTGAGCTCCGTCCCCATACCGAACATGATGAGCTGTAATAAAGGAAGGATCAGCCGCGATAATTTGAAATCGCCGACATGGGTGAAATGATCGGGATAATAGATGGCGAGACTCACCGCCGCAAAGATCATCACGGTAAAGGAAAAC
>DASZOW010000743.1:0-3023 GCA_035550615.1 Puia sp. | reverse complement strand
CGCAAGAGGCTGAGCGTGGTCGTACTTAGCCGGTCGCTGGCGGTGAAGATGGCATCCGGCCGGTTCTTCAGTTGCAACAGCTCCGAAAGCGCCTGGCGGGTTTCTTCGGGGATCATGCCGCCGTGCTGACAGAACTTGATATACTTCGGATCGGGTTTTAGTCCTGCATCTTCCAGCGCTTTTTTGTAACCCTCGAGCCGTTCCAGGGTAATGGACAAACTGTTCGAGCTGGTGATCTGGGCGATGCGTTTGAAGCCTTGTTGCAACAAATGGCGGGTGGCTTCATAGGCCCCTTTGAAGTTGTTGGCGATGACCTTGTGCGTAGCGATCTCGTCGGTGACCCTGTCGAAAAATACCATGGGCAGGCCTTTTTCATGCAATTTAATGAGATGGTCTACCTTTTTTGTTTCCGCAGAGAGCGAGATGATCAGACCGTCGACGGAGCGGGATGACAGGTGTTCGCTGTTGGCGATCTCGCGTTCGTAGCTTTCCTGGCTTTGGGTAATGATGACATTATAATCCTTTTGCCGGGCTACCGACTCGATGCCGTTGATGGCCTGGGAAAAAAAGTTGTTATCGATGTTGCAGACGATGACCCCGATCGATTTGCTGCGTCCCCGTTTGAGGCTTTGCGCAATCGGATTGGGCTTGTAGTTGTGGTCACGGGCATAGGCCATGACTTGCTGTTTTGTCTCCTGGCTGATCTCATGACTGCCCCGCAAGGCTTTCGATACGGTGGATACCGATAGGTTCAGCGCCTTTGCAATATCTTTTATAGTAATGGCCTCGAACTTCATTTTATATTCCTCTCTGCCGCAAACGTTTTCGTAAAAAAATTCGACGAATTGCCCCGATCTTATTGAATTACAGTGTACACTTGCCGGATGGACCGGGGTATTCCAGTCGGCCGGAGGTCGACCCCGACCTCGTGAATGGTCAAATATAGCGAACCTCTCATTAATTTTTCTATGAGTAATCTGTTTAATCTGAGCGGGAAGACGGCATTGGTCACCGGCGGCAACAAGGGTATCGGGCGAAGCATGGCCTTGGGTTTGGCGGAGGCGGGAGCGGATATAATCGGGGTATCTTCTTCGATGCCCCTGAAGGATGGGCCGGTAGAGAAGGAGGTTCGGGCTTTGGGTCGGCAATTTTATGGCTACCAGGCCGATCTCACCGATCGCAAATCGCTTTATGAGATGATCAGCCGGGTCAAGGCAGATCATGCGCGGATCGATATCCTGGTCAATAATGCAGGGATGATCCTGCGTCAGCCGGCGGCGCAGCATTCGGATGAATACTGGGACAAGGTGTTGTCCATAAACCTGGATGCGGCTTTTATCCTGTCCAGGGAACTAGGTAAGGAGATGCTGGTGCGTCGTAGCGGCAAGGTCATTTTTACGTGCAGCCTACTGAGCTTTCAGGGTGGAATCAATGTTCCCGGGTATGCGGCCAGTAAGGGTGCGCTTTCCAGCCTTGTCAAGGCGCTGGCCAACGAGTGGGCTTCGCAGGGGGTCAATGTCAATGGCATTGCTCCGGGATATATCAGTACAGACAATACCGAGGCGTTGCGCAACGATCCGGTGCGCAGCAAGGCCATTTTAGACCGGATACCTGCCGGCAGGTGGGGAGAGCCGGATGATTTCAAGGGTCCGGCCGTATTTCTGGCCTCCTCTGCCGCGGATTATGTTCATGGAACTATCCTGACCGTAGACGGCGGCTGGATGGGACGGTAAACGTACAGGCTGCCGCGGGCGGCCTTGCAATGTTGAATTAATATAATATACGATATGGAAGTAAGATACGAACACAGTCAGAAAGAAGTCAGGGGTATGACGACGGAGGAACTACGCAGCGCTTTCCTGACGGACAGGCTGATGCAGGAAGATACCGTACGGCTGGTATATACCCACTACGACCGCGTGATCCTCGGCGGCGCCTGCCCGGTGAAAAAGAAGCTGTCTCTCGAAACGCATCCCGAGCTACGCGCCGAATTTTTTCTGGAACGGAGGGAGATCGGCATTATCAATGTCGGTGGCCGGGGCAAGGTCTATACGGATGAGCAGGCGCATGCTCTTGGAAAATTAGACTGTGTTTATGCCGGCAAAGGCGTGAAGAAGGTCGTTTTCGAGAGCGATGATCCCGATGAGCCGGCGCATTTCTTTTTGTTGTCCGCGCCTGCGCATGCGTCCCAGCCGGTCCAGTTCCTGCCCAAGGAAAAGGCCCTGCCGGTACAGACCGGCTCCGCCGAGACCTCCAATGCACGGACGATCTATAAATATATTCATGCCGAGGGCATCCGCAGCTGCCAGCTTGTAATGGGTCTTACGATCCTGAAGACGGGAAGCGTTTGGAATACGATGCCGGCACATACCCATAGCCGGCGGATGGAAGCCTATTTCTATTTCGATGTCCCCGAGGGGCAAAGGGTATTCCATTTCATGGGTCAGCCGCAGGAGACCCGGCATCTGCTGGTGGCCGACAGCCAGGGTATCGTTTCGCCGCCATGGTCGATCCATTCCGGTTGCGGGACCAGCAATTATTCCTTTATCTGGGGAATGGCCGGTGAGAATTATACCTATACCGATATGGATATGGTCAATATACCGGATTTGCGATAATTTAAACTAACTTGGGGCCCTGGTGAGCCGGTGGCTCACCGATGCATTTATTAATCTATACTCATGTCTTCCAATCCATCCACGCTTGCTGTCGATACTGACAAACGTTCCGGTATAGGGCGATTCCGCTGGACCGTTTGTTCGCTGCTGTTTTTTGCTACTACCATCAACTATATGGACCGGCAGGTCATCGGTATTTTGGAGCCGACATTGAAGACCGCTTTCGGCTGGGATGACACGACTTTCGGCGCCATCAATGGCGTTTTCCAGTTCTTCTATGCCGCGGGGCTGCTTGGTTTCGGCGCCATCATCGACAGGGTAGGGACCAAGGTCGGATATGCGCTCTCGATCATCGGTTGGAGTCTTTCCGCGATGGGGCATGGGTTGGCTAAGACTACGGCGGGT
>DASZOW010000742.1:0-6553 GCA_035550615.1 Puia sp. | reverse complement strand
CCGATGCCGGGGACTTCGCGAAGCTGTTGCGCAAGCGCTTCCTGGTCCCTGACCCGGGCTCCGGCATCGAACGAAACGATGGCGTCTTTGTCAAATCCGAGGTCTGTATTCAGAACATAGTGCAGCTGCCGGACAACAATGACGGTGCCGATAATAAACAGCAGGGAGATAGTGAATTGAAAAACGATAAGGCTGCGGTGGAGAAAACGGTTAGGTTGCAAGCTCCGGCTGGCCTGTCCCTTGAGGCTCAGCACCGGCAATAGCGCGGAGATCACCTTCGCCGGATACCAGCCGGACAGCAAAGTGGTGATGATGGTGATGCCGACGAGGAAGAGCAGGACGGCGGGCGATGGTTGGAAGCTAAAGCCGGGCGGCATATAATCATGCAGCAGGCCGATGACCGGTGTCGTGATCAATAGTGATCCGATCACCGCCAGGACGGTGAGTACGAACGTTTCGCCGAGGAATTGAAAGATGAGGTCTTTCCGCCGGCTGCCGAATACTTTACGGATACCAACCTCCTTTGTCCGTTGCAGGGATTGGGCCGTGGAGAGATTGACGAAATTGATGACCGCGAGCAGCAGAATAAAGATGGCGATCCCCATGAGCCCATATAGGGTGGGCAGGTGCGCCTTGCGGGAATAACTGTCGCGGTAAGTCTCATTGAAATGGATATCGGCCAGCGGTTGAAGGGAAAGACTGGCCGTCTGACCGGGCTGCAATTTAAAATGTCTTTTTACAAAGGCGGGGAATTGCCGTTCTACCTGTGCGACCGTCACACCTTTATCGAGTAACACAAGGCCCTGCGAGAAGGTGCCTAACCCCTGCCAACTATCGAGAATGAAGGTCTTCCGAATGAACGTATTCTGTGCGGTACTGTAGGAAATGAAGTCGCGGAACGCAAAGTCCGAATTATAATCCAAGTCCGCTACTACGCCGGAGACATAGGTCCGGATGGTATCCCTACCCACGTAGATCACTTGCCGCCCGATGGACTCTGCCGGCGGGATATTGCCGAAATAGTGCCGGACCTCTTTGGCGGAGAGGACCACGCGATAGGGATCGTTGAGGCTGACGGCGGGATTCCCGGCGAGCCATTTATATTGAAAGATCTGGAAATATTGTGGATCGGTGATAATGACGGGAGATGCGCCTTGTGGCGGCTCAAGTTCCTTTGTCTGCTGCCCGGCGCCTTTGCCCGGGATAATCACCTTCCAATCGAAGGTTAAGAAGGCAGACACGGCCTGGCAGCCGGTCACTTCGCTCCGTAGGGTCGACGCCAGCGGGCCCTGTACGGCGGCATCGTCACCATGGTGGTTTCCATCGGTTCGGTGTTCGACGAGGCGGTAGATGCGGTCGCCGTTGGGATGGAACCGGTCGTAGCTAAGTTCGAAATGCGTGACCAGGAAGATGATCAGACAGGCGGTCAGCCCGATGGCGAGGCCGAGGACATTGATCGCTGCGTGGACCTTGTGTTTCCAGAGCTTGCGAACGGCGATCAGCCAATAGTTTCTTAGCATGTGTGTTGCTTTGGTGGGAGATTGTCAATGCGCCACAAAGAACTTGCCACCCCGTAAGTATTTGTATGTCAATGAAAAATTTGGTAAGGGAGGGGACGGACGTCCGCTTTTGATACAGTCGGTGTTCGAATCAACTGATGATAAAATGACGGAAAGTCGTATTAAAAAGCCACCCGAAACGGTGGCTTCGTTTCTTTTATCAGGGAAAGCAAATGATTATTTTCTCGCTACGACAAACATGATGATAGCCATAGCAATACCGATCACCCAATAAACGATCTTGATCTCATTGCTCAGTTTGTCATTGGTCATTTGAATTTTGACTTCTAACTTACCTTCCAGCTCATTCAGCTTTGCAATTACCTCTTTCATAATTCGAAAATTTGAACCGACCGGAGTGAGACAAATTTACAAAAAAAGAATAAGGATAAAATTTTAAAAAATGGTAGTTATAAATAATGGACAGCAATGAATTCAGACTGGCCCTGGAAGATCAACCTGGCTTTGTTACCGCCAATATTACGGCCAATAGATATAATGTCAGCTGAATGGCATAAAAGATTCGAAGGTTGGCGAGGGGTTGACGGAGCTGCAGATAGAGCTGGCCGTCCGGCGTGCCAAGCATCTGTTTTATTTTTTGCTCTTGCCGGGCGCCGAACAGGAAGCCATTCGAGATCAGCGCCACAACCACTCCCATTTTGAGCTGGAACCATAACTGGCCATAGGTGTGGGTAATGACAAGCAGGCCTATGCCCGACGTGATTAATAATATCCCGCCCAGCGGCAGGAGGCTGGATAAGCCAAATAGCTTTTTAAAGTAATATTTGACGGCGGTCTCGTCTTCATTCAGAGAGTTGGAAAGTCTTTTAAAGGCGACGAAGTTGACGGCGTCCGTCCCTGCCATTAGCGTCAGTCCTGTGAGGTGGATAACCAGCAAGGATTGAAGTAGTCGAAGAATATTCATGATGTGTCGTCATTTTTGACAACACAAAGGTCAGCAAGCCCCTCGTTTTTTTCGTACACCGAGGTTAACTAATGGCTCCCGGACAGGCGCTTTCGGATGCGGCTCAATGATTGCGGCTTCACGCCTACATAGGAGGCAATATAATATTGGGGGATGCGCTGAGCGATAGCGGCATAATTATGCAAAAAGTTCTTGTAACGCATTTCAGGCGTATCCGTGTAGATCGAGCCTACCTGGGCCGAAACATTTACAAAAACCGCTTCGATGCCCAGGCGGCCAAACCGTTCTCCGTATTCGACCTCCTTATAGAACTGCTGGAGGCCGTCGTAGCTGATCTGCCATACCACACAATCTTCCAATGCCTGTATGCCGACCAGGGAAGACTTCTGTGGCAAAAAGCTCGTATAATAACATACAAAATCGCCTTCCTTATTGAAATAATTGGTTCGGTCTTCGCCGTCCTTAGTTATGTAGTATCGAACCAGCCCGGATTCTATAAAGAAAAGATAGCGGCATATCTCGCCGGCGGTGAGCAAATGCTCCCCTTTTTTATATTCTTTTCGATGGAACAGCGTTTGTGCTACTGCTTCGTCGGCCGGTGAAAAGGGGATATAATTCCTGATAGTTTGTATAAGTAGATCCACTCCCTTAAATTAGGGATTATCGCCGGTTATTCAGCCCGGTTGCATAAAATGTCAGAAAATAGTCATGCAGTGATCGATATGGCCGTGACTCAATTGTCGGATATTCCTGGAGAATACCTCTCCACCAATTCGCCGGGAAGCTTATTTCTCGCCTCGGGGAATTCCAACAAGGCCCTGATCAATTCTTTGGTGATCGTTCGCTTGCTTTTGAAAAGATACCGGTACACTCCAAACTTCACTTCTTCGTCATGCAGCCGGATAATGGTTTCAATGTGGTTGCCATAATCCGATGGGGCTCCCCGATCTGCAAAAGTGATATATTGTATGGAACTCCATTTCATGGACCTCACAATGGATTTTCGCCTTTCCAGGGTAATTCCCTCAGCCGATATATACACCACTGCATTCGAATAAAAAGGGAAGAACAGCATTATAACAGAAAGGAACATACCGGCCAACGCCAGAATGAAATACCAGTGATATTGTAATTCCAATTTCAATAGGATGATCACCGATGCAAAAAAGGCCCATCCCGGCGCGCTGTTCATCGAATAGATGGCTTCAAGTTGTCTTCTGTTCGAGATGATATTGATCCGAAACCGGTGCTGAGTCATTATTTTTATTATTGGCTTTACTAAAGGTGTATCCAGCGTCCGTCCCCGTCCTGTATAAATATAGGATTATTCGCCATTATTGGTTCGAAGAGGGTTCAATCCGGGTCACAAACATCTTGTCGAAAGAATAAACCGCTCCGAATAGCGGCTTTTTTTTACCTTGATGCCCATAGGTTTTTTTACCGTAATAAAACTGCGATTGAATGAAATTGATTTATGCATTTGGTTTTTGCATTCTACTTTTTATATCATGCAAGAAATCAGTGACTTCCGAGGCTTCATCGATTCGATATAAAGCAAACGGCGCCTTGGTTCAGATTGCGGGGGAAAGAGACACTTCAGGCCGGGATATAATTACAGGTGCATACTACGGGTGTTTTGTAACGAAACCGGGAGGTTCGGGTTTTTATACCGTATACGGATCCGACAAAGTCCATGAGGTATTAATAGCAATTGCCACACCGAAAGACTCGTTATTGGAAACTACCTATAGCAGTGATTTGTTGGATGTATCATTTACGATTAATGATACAGCCTATGGGATAAATAACGGAGATCAAATGACGCTCAATATTTCAAGGTACTCAAATGCGACAATTGACGCGACTTTTTCAGGGACAGTATCAGACAGTCATGGTAATAAAAAAGCTATTACCGAGGGACGTTTGAATAATTTAAAAGTCTATTATTAACCAGAAATTTGCTCAGTATCCCGGGAATATTGAAATGGATCACTCAGGCCCGGAGCCATAGGGTGTCAGCAACCTTTGTGGGAGTCTCTTCCTGCTTCTGTGCTATTGCTTTGTCGGCCGGTGAAAAAGGGATATTCAGCCCGGTGACATAAAATGTCAGAAAATAATCATATATTTCTCGTACGGATAATTAAGAAGGAATTTTAAGAAATATCTATATGAGTGAACATCAAAAACGCAGAAGGCAATTTTTAAAGGATTCGGCTAAGGCATCCGGTTTGATGATGATGGCTCCCTGGGTGGGTAAGCTCAAATTCATCGAATCGGCCGAAAAGCAGAAGGAGATAGCCAGAGCCTCGAATCGCATCAAATTTGCGGTGATCAATATCGATCACCCTCATATCTATGGCATGACCGATGCGATCAAGAGGGGAGGCGGCGAGCTGACGGCATTGTACGCCAGACAGCCCGATCTGGCGGCGGCTTTTTTGAAGACCTATCCCGAAGCCAGGGCGGTAAACAGCGAACGGGAGATTCTCGAAGACCCTGCGATCCAGCTGGTGTTGAGTTCGGGCATACCGGATGAAAGAGCTCCTTTGGGTATCCGGGTAATGCAACACGGGAAAGATTATTTGAGTGACAAGCCGGGTATTATCACGTTGGAACAGTTGGCCCAGGTCAAGAAAGTTCAGCAGGAGACCAAGCGGATCTACTCCATCTTATACAGCGAACGGTTTGAAAACAAGGCCACGGAAAAGGCGAGCCAGCTGGTGGCAGCGGGAGCGATCGGGCCGGTGATGCAAACGGTGAACCTGGCGCCGCATCGGATTCATAACAATATCGGGAAAACAGGTTTGGCGGACAGACCGGATTGGTTCTGGGATAAAAAAAGATATGGCGGAATCCTTACGGATATCGGCTCTCATCAATTCGACCAGTATCTACATTTTACCGGCTCCAGCGAAGCGCAGGTACTGATGTCGCAGGTAGGAAATATCCATCACCCCGACAAACCGCTTTTCGAGGATTTCGGGGATGTCATGCTCAGCGGCAATGGCGGCGCCGGTTATATAAGGGTCGACTGGTTTACCCCCGACGCCCTGGATACCTGGGGAGACGGAAGATTGACCATACTCGGGACCGACGGGTATATCGAAGTCAGGAAGAATACGGATATCGCCTCGGGGAATAAAGGCGGCAATCACCTTTACCTGGTGAACAATAAGGAGATGGTGCATATGGATTGCAAGAATGAAGTCTTGCCGTTCGGTCCGCGATTTGTCGATGATGTGCTGAACAGAACGGAAACGGCCATGACGCAGAAACACTGTTTTCTTGCGACCGAATTGGCATTGCGGGCGCAAAAAAGCGCCCGGATCATGTCATTGAAGAAATAAGACGGCGCGATCGTGTCATTGAAGAAATAATATAAAAATGCAACGGAGAAAATTTTTAGCTAAGACGGTCAAGGCGGCTGCAGGGGCTACTATTGCGGCGAATTTTCCGATGATCGTGCCGGCAAGCGTGTTTGGAAAGAATGCGCCAAGCAACCTGATCAACGTGGCCTCCATCGGCTGCGGCCGGATCTCCGTTATTCACGACATGACGGCCATTGCAAGGTATTCGGGTGCAAGAATAAGGGCCGTGTGCGACCTCGATAAGAACCGGGCAGCGGCGGGGCCCGCTGCCGTAAGAAGCAATTATGAAAAAGCTGCGCCCTTCAACGGCGGGCTGAAAGGCGATTGGCAAATAGACGTTTACCACGATTATAAAGAGCTGTTGGCAAATAAAAATATCGACGCGGTTCATATCAGTTTGCCCGATCATCAACATGCGATCGTTGCGGTTCATTCCGTGAATGCGGGGAAGGATGTGTATTTGCAGAAGCCGGCGTCCCTGACGATCGAGGAAGGGAGAATTTTAAGTAATGCGGTAAAAAAGAGTGGAAGGATCCTGCAGATGGGAAGCCAGCAACGTTCCATCGATCCATGGCCGCAATTCAAACGAGTATGCGAGCTGGTCCGAAATGGAAGGATTGGAGAGTTGAAAGCCGTGGAGGTCGGCTTACCGGGCGATCCGGGCGGGGGCAATAAAATTCAGATGCCGGTACCTTCCAATT
>DASZOW010000741.1:0-3402 GCA_035550615.1 Puia sp. | reverse complement strand
AATACAATGCGATGGGACAACTTGCCACGTCTACCTCTTATAATAGTAAGGGTCAGAAACAGGTTACGTTGTCAACTTATCCCATAGATAGAATTAATAGCGGAGATCCCGATGTCAATGATATGATACAGCAAAGTTTGTATAATAATTTGCTCTTCCGATCTACCTCTGTTAATGATTCTGAGACGGCAAATATGAATATATCTTATGCCCATGATATTAATGGCAGGGTAGTGGAGGGGCATACAGAACGATCTTTCTTACAAAAGCCTTCATTTGTAGATGTGAGCTTTGACAAATATGGAAGTAACGAAAATGTGGAACAAGTTACCAAACGTAATTCTACATCTAGTTTTGTCTGGGACAATACAGGTATCCATGTAATTGCTCAAGTCGCAAATGCGCGTTTCGTCGATGTAGATTATACCAGTTTTGAACCGAGCCAGGCCGGCGGTATATATTTGGACAACAACGGTGCCGGGATTGTCTCCACAGATGCTTTTACCGGCAGAAGGAGTTGCCAGGCCAGCGAGGGGTTTGCGAAGTTTAATCTCGATCCAAACAAGACCTATATTGTTTCGGTGTGGGCTAAAAGCGGCATCCCGTCATACAACGGGTTTAACGGTGGTACGCAGGTAATCGCAGATAATAGTGCATGGACGAAGGGCAAGACGATCAATGGCTGGACGTATCTCCAAAAGACGATGACAGGGGTGACGACGATCAACATAGGTGGCGGCGGAGGACTTGTAGATGAAATGCGTTTCTATCCGGTGGGTTCCCAAATGACGACCTACACCTACGATCCACTCATCGGAATGACGAGCCAGACCGATGCGGGTAACCGGGCCACCTATTACGAATACGATGGGCTTGGGCGGCTTAAGCGAGTGAGAGACCAGGATCACAATATCCTAAAGACGATCGAATATGCTTACCAGGCGTCCTCAGCCTGTGGCAGTGGCTGTTACAGTGTCGCCATGCAGACCTTTGCGGGAACCAATACGCTTAGCTATCCGGTGGGAGTGTTTGATGTCAATGGGAAACTGCTGGGCAATGCGACTAATGCTGCTGCATACGATAGCTTGTGGAATAACGATACCGCCGATGCGCGGGTCGGATCGCTGGCGCTTGGAAGCGACTCGATGCATTTTAACATTACGCTCAACGCGGGGCAGACGATGCCGGCGGCGGTTATCGGGCTGCGGTATTTTCAGATGGATCTTCCCTGGAACCAGATCGATGCCGTCCGCCAATGGAACGGCGCCTATATCGATTTTGGCGACGGGACGGGAGTAAGAATGCCGGTGAACGAATCGGATACGCCGGCAATCCATCCGCCGAACACGACCTACGTACCCTATTTTGATAATGTGTACGGATTGGTGAATTCCTACTATTATATCCACACTTATCCGGATACGAGTTTAAAGATCATTACCTGTTATCATAACGACGGGGCGGAAAATTCGGATTTTGACAATATTACCAATCCGGCGACAAGCCTTACGAAATTGCGGAATCTGCGTGGCAACCTGCCGGCTCACACCAACGAGATCGGCGGGTCGTGCTACCAGCAGGCCGGCATGACGAACTTGCAGGGGATTAACAATTGGAGCTCGGTCAGTTCGGTGACGCATTTTCGGATGAACAACGGCGATCAGGGTGCGAGTCCCTTCCAGAACGTGAGTTATCCCCAGGACTTTATGGCCAATAATAAGGGGTTGTTATCGATCGAGACTTTTTGGGGAAACAACCCAGGCACCCATTATTACGGCAATGGCGACATGAGTTTTAAATTAAGCCGGTTAAAGACAGATTGGAACACTTATTTTACCGGGCTGCAGCTGTTATGGATCTCTGAGCGGGATTGGAACCGGGAGGATCTATCAGCACTAACCCATCTGAGCAGCTTTGCGCTATCACCCTCCGACGCTGACGGGGGCGCCGAGCCGGGTGGTCCCTATACGCCGCTGGACAGCACCGAGATCGACAACATCTTTATTCAAATTGCAAATGGGGCGGGAAAGTATGTGAGCAATGGAGTCATTTCCATAGCGACAGGAGGTAGTGGCCCGACGGCAGCCAGCCGGCCCAGCATTAATTTCCTTTTAGACAAAAAATGGGTAATCGCAATCGATGCGGTACTGGTGACAGAACAATAGTTAAACACGATAAATAACGAGCTATGAAAAGACTGTTTTGGATCATGGGAATGATTCTGGGCGCTGCGGGCGGTACGCTGGCGCAGACCGTGAGTTTCAATTTTTCGCTGGGCTCCCGGCCGGTCAGCGGCTGGATCAATGCAGCAGGCGACCCTGCGGCGGGGGTGATCACGGCTAGTGACCCTACCAGCGGCATCGCACTGAGCTCGGTAGCGACGGCCAACTGGTCGCCTTATACGAACTGTGCCTATGACGGCGGCGGGGCTTCGGGGTCGGGTTCCTTTTTCCCGACGGCGGTGCTGGCGAATCACTGGTTCAACTACAGCGCCTTCTATGGCGCCTATAATGCGCTGATGCCGCAGATCGTGATCAGCGGCCTCAATGTAGACAGTGTCTATACGTTCAAGATGACCGGCAGCTTTGTTGTCGGCGTGCCGAACCAGTTCAATCTCGACCCGATCCGGTATACGGTAGCAGGAGCTACGCTGTATGGCTATGTCGATATCGATGGAGACAGCAACTATCTGAACGGCGCGACCTTTCATAACGTCGCTCCGGACACGGCTGGAAAGGTGCGTATCTATGTCAACACCTACGGCGGCTCCAATGTGGCCAGCATCTGCGGCCTGCAGATCATCTCCGGCCAGACGACGGCTCCTACGCCTTCGGTGACGCTCACCAGCCCAAAGAACAATGCCGTCATCCCGGAAGACGGGAATATTACGGTAACTGCCACGGCTTCGGAAAGCGGGGGCTCGATCGCGCGGGTAGAGTTCTATGCGGGTGGTACGCTGATCGGCTCGGATTCCAGCGCCCCATACTCGATCACCTGGTTCGGGAACGATCCCGGCAATTATACCATCACGGCCAGGGCGATTGATGGCACGGGCAATACGAGCACGGCGTCCGTGAACTTGAATGTGGAGTCGCTAAACTATTTCTGGTCGACGACCGGCAACATCGCCACCGGGGCCGACACCAGCTTTATCGGGACGGTGGACACCAACCGGCTGGCCTTCCGTACGAACAACGTCGAACGAATGACCATTCTCAAGGACGGATCGATAGGCATCGGGACAAAGAACACTTATGGCTATCTGCTGGCGGTCAATGGTACGGCGATCTTTACGAAGGCCAAGGTCAAAACGGCCGGTACCTGGCCGGACTATGTGTTTGGCAAGAACTATTCGTTGCCGGACCTCCGACAGCTACAGGACTATGTCAGGGCGAATCACCA
>DASZOW010000740.1:0-6881 GCA_035550615.1 Puia sp. | reverse complement strand
GTCACCGGATTTGTCCTTATTCTTATTCTTGTCCTTGTCGCTGTCGTCGTCCTCGTCATCATGTCTATTATTGCCATTGTGCGTCAGGCGCACCGTGCCGAAGCTGCTCTTGATCCTGATGTGAGCCTTGCCGTCTCCTGCCTTGCCACTATAGTCCTTGTCGAAATGGGGACCGTAGTCCGGCTGATCTTCTTTGCGCTCGTTGATGTCGAAATCGCTTTCGTTGTTGAAATGTCCAAAACTGGTATGGACCTCGAATTCGGCGGAAAGGTCCTTGTCGACGACCATCCGTACGCCGGAATAGGATTCGAAGACGGAGAGCTCCTGGATATCATCGGCTACGCTGAGCTGTACATTCTGCGAGAACTCGCTGCTGATCCTGACATTGCCTTCCACTTTTCCGATCCGGGATTCCTTGTTGAACTTGAAGACGATCTTCCCATTGTTGACGGCGGTGATATTGGCCTTGCCGAATTCCACATCTATCTGATCCACATTATCCAGCTTACCGGCGCTCAGGCTGCCGAACTTGCTAGTCAGCGTGATCGGCCCCTTGAAGGCGGGAACCTCCGTCTTGCCGAAACTGTTCTCTATCGACAGCCGGTTCGAGGTCGGCATGTGAATGACATAGTCGATATAAAAGCTGCGGTCGTTGTCGTTACTACGGTGTTTGTCATTGCCGTTATGGATCTCGTCCACGGATGTCTTGAACGTGATGTCATGTCCGTCCCGGGAATCTTTGACATCGATCCGGTTCATGATATCCTGGGCGCGCTGGTCGGTAGAGGCCCGGGCGCTGATCTCGATATCCACGGTGATCTGTTGTTTATCCCAGGTGCTGACTATGACATTGCCGAACTGGTTGTCGATGGACAGGCGGTCGTCGGCGGTAACGTCATAGGATTTATTGATCAGTTTCTGTCTTCTTACATCCTGGTTGCCGGTTGCATGGGCTATCACCGGAGCAGATAAGACGAGAACGGCGGCTATGGAACTAAGCAGTCTTATGTGCTTCTTCATATGCTGTCTTTTTTGAATGATTGATTTGTTTGATGATATCAAGCTGATGATTCAGCAATCCCATCTGCAGCTGTAGATTCTGTAACATCGCTTCGAGCAACTGCTCGCGGTTGGGGTTTTTGGGCAGCTGGCTTTGCAGACTATGATAGACGCTATCCAGCTTGCTGACATCCGACGCGAATTGCTTATATAAAAGAGGTTCGTCCTTTTCAATGGTTTTCAATTGGTTCTCCTTGATCTCCACCAGTTTGGCGTAGTGATACATCTCTTCGTCCATGGTATTCTCCAATGATTCCGTCCCGGCCGGGATCTCCCTATTCTGCCGTGGCCGGATACTGGCAAGGGTCGGCTGGTTGGTTGTAGTGGACGAATCGGTAGGTTGTTGGGCGACTGTGGCAGGATTTTTTGTTCCTGCTTCGGCAGTGGTGGGTTCGGTCGTCGGGTTGGTATGTTGCACAAGGGTGGGAGTGACCGTATGTGTCCGGGTACTAAAATACCATACCGAGGCCACTGCGAGGAGGACGACGGCGGCGACCGCCCACACGGCCCGGCCTAGCCGGATCAGTATGCCCCGTTTTTTTTTGCGTGGATCTGCTTCCGCCCGGATCTTTTCCCAAAGTTTATTGTCCGGTTCTTCGGCATCAAATTCTTCCCGGTGGTCCCGGACAAACTGTTCTAACCGGCTGTTCATAATTCTCCTAATTTTATGTATTGCAACAATTTCTTTTTTGCCCGCATATACTGGGTACGCACCGTGGCGTGGGACACTGCCAGTATTTCTGCGATCTCTTCCTGGTCATAGCCCTCGAAGAGATACAGAGTAAGCACCGTCCGGTAACCGTTAGGCAAAAGGGCTACCGCTTTCCTGATATCTTCCACTTTCAATTCCATTTCCTTGTCGTCCGGGCCTTCTTCTTCCGTTAGGTTTCCTATATTGGTCTTTTCTATGTCGATCAGGTTCATCTTCCGTTTCCGCAGTTGGTTGATGGATTTGTTGATCACGATCCGCTTCAGCCAGGCGCCGAAGGTGGATTTGTAATGGAAATCCTCCAACGAGCGGAAGGCGTCGGTAAAGGATTCCTGGATCACATCTTCCGCGTCACCGGTATGATTGACGATACGCAGGCTCGTATTGTACATAGCCCTGGCGTATTTCTGATAGATCGCTTCATAAGCCCGGGAATCTCCCCGTTTGCAGCGTTCTACCAGTTCGTCGTGCAGTATTGGCTCCGTCAATTCCAATCGGCTTGCATTTAATCCGCCGGAGGCGGATTGTCCGCCAGGACAGACATTATCATTTTGCCGGAGATGTGCTATTTTCCTGGCAAGCACAGCTTCGGCACTTTTCGTAGCGTTCATGTGTCGTGGAGGCATCCTGTCAGGGGTGCTTCCGATATAAGTACACAGCTATTTTCTCTATGTTGCATGCCCCCCGGAAAAAAGAGGCATTTTTCTTATCTTAGCCATAGAAAATCAACAAAATGCGCCATGGCCGCCAACTCGAATCCAAAGTTAGACGTTTTTCAAAGCCCTGATTACTTTCGGCTGGACGAATTGCTCACGGAAGAGCACCGGCTGGTCCGGGACTCGGTGCGGAATTATGTCAAAAAGGAGATCTCCCCGATGATCGAGGAGTATGCCCAAAAGGCAGAATTTCCGCAGCAGATCGTCGCCCAGCTGGGGCAGATGGGCTGTTTTGGGCCTACCATCCCGGAAGCCTATGGCGGCGGTGGGTTGGATTATATCAGCTATGGTCTCATGATGCAGGAGCTCGAGCGGGGCGACAGCGGCGTCCGTTCTACGGCCAGCGTCCAGGGATCGCTGGTCATGTTCCCTATCTATGAATATGGAAATGAGGACCAAAGAAAGAAATATCTGCCTAAACTGGCATCGGGGGAATGGCTGGGCTGTTTTGGGCTTACCGAGCCAGACCATGGCAGCGACCCCGGGGGGATGCTCACCAACATCCGCGACGCCGGCGATCATGTGATCCTCAACGGCAGTAAGATGTGGATCAGCAACGCCCCTTTTGCCCAGGTGGCCGTCGTCTGGGCCAAAGACGAGACAGGGGTGATCCGTGGTGTCATCGTGGAACGTGGCATGCCCGGTTTTTCGACCCCTACGACGCATGGCAAGTGGAGTCTTCGCGCCTCTGCCACCGGAGAACTCGTCTTCGATAACGTCAAGGTACCGAAGGAAAATATCCTCCCGAATATCCAGGGTCTCAAGGGGCCGCTGAGCTGTCTTACGAAGGCGCGTTATGGCATTGCCTGGGGGGTAGTCGGCGCGGCGATGGACTGTTACGACACCGCCTTACGGTATAGCAAAGAGCGGGAGCAGTTTGGCCGGCCGATCGGCGGTTTTCAGCTACAGCAGAAAAAGCTGGCGGAGATGGTGACGGAGATCACTAAGGCGCAGCTTCTTAACTGGCGGCTGGGAGTGTTGATGAACGAGGGCAAGGCGACACCGGCCCAGGTATCCATGTCCAAACGCAATGGCTGCGCCATCGCTTCGGCCATCGCGCGGGAGGCAAGACAGATCCTGGGCGGCATGGGCATCACCGGCGAATATCCGATAATGCGACATATGATGAATATCGAAAGTGTCATTACATACGAGGGCACCCATGACATTCATCTGTTGATAACCGGCATGGACATCACAGGATTAAATGCATTTAAATGAAAATATTCCTAATTGGCTTCATGGGCTCCGGCAAAACGCATTGGGGCCGCAAGCTTTCGGCAAAGCTGAACCTGCCTTTTTACGATCTCGACACGGTGATCATCGAGCACGAGCACAAATCGGTGGCAGATATTTTTGCGGAAAAAGGGGAAGAGTATTTCCGTTACCAGGAGAAAGAGACGCTGGAAAGGATCTCCGCCGAACAGGAGAGCTTTATTCTTTCCTGTGGCGGCGGCACCCCTTGTTTTTTCAACAATATCGAGTTCATGAAAAAGAATGGCAAGGTCATCTGGCTCAATACGTCCGTGGATATGCTCACCCAACGTCTCCACAAAGAAAGGATGACCCGGCCGCTGATCTCGGATGTGGACGACGAGGATCTGCGCCGCTATATCATCCGGAAATTGAGCGAAAGACGAATGTACTATCAGCAAGCGGACGTGACGGTGGGAGAAGAGAACACGAATCTCGACGAGCTTATCCGCATCCTGTTGCAGAACGAGCAGCCGGACAGGCTGAAAGAAGAACTTTAGACCAGCAGA
This sequence comes from Puia sp., assembly GCA_035550615.1. Taxonomy (GTDB): domain Bacteria; phylum Bacteroidota; class Bacteroidia; order Chitinophagales; family Chitinophagaceae; genus Puia. The sequence goes on along the minus strand of DASZOW010000740.1, from coordinate 2,634 downwards.
AGATATAACAAACGACTATGAACCGAAGCTTTCTTTCTATCGCGGCCATCCTGGGCGCGCTTTCCGTAGCGCTTGGCGCTTTTGCGGCGCATACCCTGCGTACATTGGCCAATACCGACACGGTATCCGTTTTCGAGACGGGGGTGCGGTATCAGTTCTACCATACCTTTGCGCTGTTTGTCGTGGCTTTTCTTGCGGAAAAGATCAATAACCGATGGATGATCTGGGCCGGCAACTGTTTTATCATGGGCATCATCCTGTTCTGCGGGTCGCTTTATGCGCTTACCGCGCTCGCGATTGCCCAGAATTCCCACAAGATGCTCGTGGGAATCGCCACGCCGATCGGCGGCATGTTCTTTATCCTCGGCTGGATCTTCCTCTATATCGGGATCACGCGGGAGGAGAAGTGAGCACGGGAACGGGGGCGGGAGAAGAGGTGATCGCTGGGGGAGTCACGGGAGCGCGGCTACAGCTGCAGATAGAATGTTGTTTTTGTCCCATGCCGGTTCTCGATATTGAACTCGCCGTCGATGGAGGCCATCCGCTTTTTCATATTGTTCAAGCCGTTGCCGAACTTTCGTAATTTTTCCAGATTAATCCCGACGCCATCGTCATGGATCTCGATGACCAGCTGCTCATCGACCTCGATGTTGATCTTGACGACGCTGCTTTGGGAATGTTTGAGCACGTTGTTCAGCGCTTCTTTGACGGAAAGAAAGATGTTGCGGCGTTTTTCCCCGTTGATCTCGCGAGCCGGGATAGCTGCGGGCATCGTGAAATAACAATCGATGCTGGTGTTCTCGAAGAACTCGACGGCATAGCTACGGATGTACGCCACCAGGTTTTCCACGGTGTCATTGGAGCTCGTCATGGTCCAGATGATGGTATTCATCTTGTTGAGCAGTTCGTTGGCGGAATTGGAGATCTTCTCGATCTCCGGCAGGGTCTGATCCTTCATCTTGCTCTTGACGATCTCGCTCATCAGCCGGATGGCGGTGACCCCGGAACCCAGCTCATCGTGCATGTCCACCGATATCCGGTTCCGCTCGTCCTGTTTGGCCGCAAGCACGGCCACCTGTTTTTCCATCTCTTTCCGCTCGGTCTCGAGCTTCAGCTTCTCCTCCTTCTGTGTGCTGAGGATGATCTCCATCTTGTTCTTGTACGTCAGTGCAAAGAGAAAGAACAGCAGTTCGATGGTGATGCCCGCCTCGTAATAGAACAGCGCGGAATTGAGCACAGAGGTCGACTTTACCACTTTGATGTTCATCGAGATCATTGCCTGCGACATAATGGACAACAGACAAAGCGAGATATTGCCCATGACGATATAGCTCATAAGCCGGTTCCGGTAACTCAACCCCTTGAGGATAAAGACAACGGAAATGGCCAGTAGCAGGAGTTTGGTGGATACTTCCAGATTGTTGGCGATCTGAAAATCGGCCGCGAAAAAATAGGCGACGACATAGGAGCAGGTAAGGATGGTAACGCCGATACAGCCCCAGAACAGGAACCTGTCCAGCGCCTTGTAATATTTGCTGGTCTCGAGGAATTTCCGGTGAAAGACGATGTAACAGATATATCCTGCGGAGAAGATGATATTGTCGAAAAAGCTCTCGAAAATGAAATTAAACCTGGTGGCGGTCTGATGGAGTGTCGCCTTCAGGAAAAGAAGGACGCTGATACAAAGAGAATAGCCGATATAATAGAGGAATTCGGGTTTGCCGCTTTGCAGGTACTCGCTGATCGCATAAAAGATCATCATCAGCATGATCCCCGCAAAAAGATTGGTGATGATATCGATGCTCGTTTTGTTCCGGTGCTGCAAGAGAATGCCTTTCCCGATCAGGGATTCCCGGGTAAGGGATGGAGTCAGCCAATTGGAGGAGGCTTTGATATAGGTCAGCACGGCGTAATAAGTGGCCGTTTCATGAGGGCCGAGAGTAACCTTGCGGTATCCCAGGCTGTCGGCATCATCCGGCATGACATCGGGTACGGCGATGACCGGTGGCGGCTCTCCGGGAAGATCGGTTCTTGCGGAAACCGGTCCATCCTGGCGGTAGAGGCGGATGCCGCTCACCAGGAAGCCGGGACAGAACCAGGCGCTTTGCAGGGTATCGCTGCTGTTCGTCAGCGTGAACCGCAGAATGGCCTTCCTGTCGACCAACGCCGGCGGCATGAAATGCTCATACTTTGTGGTACCTTTTTTGAATGGCAGGGTGGACAGCTGCCCGGGCGAAAGCTCTTTGTCGCGGGAGAAGTATAGCCAGGTGTTGGCGGAAATATCGTCGATAAGCCCCGTTTTGGCCAGATCGCCGGCGACCGGAAGCGTTTGGGCATGGCATCGGGTCGTCATGGCCACTAAGAGCAGTAGTATGGTTGTAGCCAACGGACCGGTGGTCCGTTTTTGGAGGACGCGCACCTAGGAGTTTTTTTAAAGGTAAAGCAAATAATTATAATATACTTGCACTTATCTTTGTATCCATGGCAAACCGATCTAAGTCCAAGAAAAGCCAGAAGCCCGCTGCAGACAAGCTGAAGCCCGAAAAAGAATCTCGGGTGACAGCCAAACAGCTTGTAAAAGATGAACGTACCCATAAGATCACCGGGGCCGTTTTTCTCCTGCTGGCCCTTTTT
>DASZOW010000739.1:0-1750 GCA_035550615.1 Puia sp. | reverse complement strand
CCGGATGCCGAGATCACCCTCGAAGCAAACCCGGATGATATTACCCTGGCGCGGCTGGCCGGCTGGCGCGCGGCGGGTGTCAACCGGCTAAGTATCGGCGTCCAGAGCTTTTCAGAGGCGGATCTGCAATGGATGAACCGGGCGCATGACGCGCGTCAGGCCAGGGCCTGTATCGAGATGGCGCAGGCGAAAGGGTTCGGCAATATCAGCATCGACCTGATCTATGGAGGTCCCACCCTCCCCGACGACCTCTGGCAAAAGAATGTGGAAACGGCTTTTATGCTGGGCGTACCTCATCTCTCCTGCTATGCGCTGACGGTGGAGCCGCGGACGGCGCTCGACACGCTGATCCGTCGTCACCGGCTTCAGGATGTAAGCCCCGAAGACCAGGCGCGGCAATTTCTTCTCCTGATGGATTGGACGGCGGAGGCAGGTTATGAACATTATGAGATCTCGAACTTCTCGCTGCCGGGCCACCGGAGCCGTCATAACTCTTCTTATTGGAAAGGGAAACCCTATCTCGGGTTGGGCCCGTCCGCACACTCGTTCAACGGCATGTCGCGGCAATGGAACGTAGCGAACAATGCACAATATACCGCCGCCCTGATGGAAGGGTCCGGGACATTTATTGCCGAAACCGAAGAGCTGACGCCCACACAGCGGCTTAACGAGTACATCATGATCTCCCTGCGGACCGCGGAAGGCAGTGAGCTCCCGCTGGTGGCCGAACGGTTCGGATCACAAAAAGCGGCGGAATTGCGAGAGAAGTCGGAACGCTATATAAAATCGGGAAAGATGGTTGCCCTATCCGGTTTTTTAAAACTGACGCCCGAAGGCAAACTGCTGGCAGACGGCATAGCGGCCGATCTGTTCTTCGAGTGAGCTAGTGATGCCGGCGGCGGGTCTTCAAATATTCGAAGCCCTGCGCTGCCGCCAGGATGAGCACCATCGTGATGATGGCTATGGCACCGAATCCTTGAAATGAGAGAGGCATAGACTTTATTTTTTTGGCCGGCGCACGCGGCGCCTTCCTTACATTAGACAAGATACGGCTCAATTTGTTTAAATCCCGTACCGGCCTTCACATTTTCCCATAGGATGCGGTAGATCATCCCCGCAATGGGCATCTCCGCCTTTATCTCTCTGTTGATCAGATAAATACATTTACTGGCGTTATACCCTTCCGCGACCATGTTCAACTCCAGCTGGGCCGCCTTTACAGAATATCCTTTGCCGATCATATTTCCAAATGTCCGATTACGGCTATACAGGGAGTAGCAGGTCACCAGCAGGTCGCCCAGGTATACCGAGGCCGCATAGTTGGCGCTTTTTTTATGCGATACAGGATCGTCCTGTTCCGCATGGACACCTACTTCGATGTGTCTGATCCCCACCTTTTGCAGAAACCCCGCCATTTCATCGGCGCAGTTGGCGATCAGCACGCTGAGGAAGTTGTCCCCATATTCCAGCCCATGTGCGATGCCGGCGCCTAATGCGTAGATATTCTTGAGGATAGCGGCATATTGCACTCCATAGACGTCTCCATTGATGACGGTATTCAGATAATCCGTCGAAAAATGAGACGCGATCTCCCGGGCGCCGGTTTCATCCTGACCAGAAAAGGTCAGGTACGAAAGTTTTTCCGCCGCCACCTCCTCGGCATGGCAAGGTCCCATGACGGTAAAATAATGAGCCGGGAAGAAGTCGAACTCTTTTAGCAGATATTCGTTCAACAGCAGGTTTTGCTCCG
>DASZOW010000738.1:0-2163 GCA_035550615.1 Puia sp. | reverse complement strand
AACTTCGCGATCTCGATGGCCATCATCCCGCCAAAAGAAACGCCCAGCACAATGGGCCGCTCCTGTCCGCTTTCCCGCCGAATACCCCCGCTTTCCGGCAGTGTCGCCCCGCCGGTACCCGTCCCGCCCACGGCAATCCCCGCACGCATCCGCGCCGCGTATGACTCTATGGCCTCGTCGTCCGCAGGCGTCAACCACGGCAGATGCGCCAAAACGCACCCGGGCAGTTCCAGCCGGTCGAAAATATGATGATCGGCCCCCAGCCCACTTATACAATAAATAGTCGGCATCCCCTATTTTTTGGGCAACACATAACTCTCTACATCGTCCCGCGTGATGTTCTTGCCGGATAAGATGATCAACCGCTCCACGACATTGCGCAGCTCCCGGATATTACCGGTCCAGTTATGCTGCTGCAACGCCTTGATCGCATCTTCGTCGATGGCTTTCTTGGCGATGCCATAGTCGCCGCAGATATCGCCTAGGAACTTTTCCACCAGCAGCGGAATATCGTCCTTGCGTTCGTTAAGACTCGGCACATGGATGATGATCACGCTCAGCCGGTGATAAAGATCGAGCCGGAAATTCTTTTCGTCCACCTCCCTCAGGAGGTCCTTGTTCGTGGCCGCAATCACCCGGACATCCACATTGATGTCTTTGTCGCCACCCACGCGGGTGATCTTGCCTTCCTGCAAGGCGCGTAACACCTTGGCCTGCGCCGTAAGACTCATATCGCCGATCTCGTCGAGAAAAAGCGTTCCCCCATTGGCCTGTTCGAACTTCCCGATCCGCTGCTTGACGGCCGAAGTAAACGACCCTTTCTCATGGCCGAATAGTTCGCTTTCGATGAGCTCGCTCGGAATCGCTGCGCAGTTGACCTCTACCAGGGCGCCGCCGGCGCGGTTGCTTTTCTCATGCACCCAGCGGGCTACCAGCTCCTTGCCGACGCCGTTCTCGCCGGTCACCAGGATACGGGCCTCCGTAGGCGCCACCTTCTCGATGGTCTCCTTGATCTTATGGATCGGCGTCGAAGAGCCGACCATCTCCTGCACCTTGCTGACCTTGCGCTTCAACACCTTGGTCTCGGCCACGAGCGTGGTCTTGTCCATGGCATTCCGGATGGTGATCAGCAGCCGGTTCAGATCCGGCGGCTTGGAGATATAATCATAGGCGCCCTTTTTTACCGCCTCCACCGCGGTCTCTATCGTCCCGTGGCCCGAGATCATGATCACGGGAATATCGGGATTGGTCTCCCGGGTCTTTTCCAGGAATTCGATACCGTCGATCTTCGGCATCTTGATATCGCAGAGTATGACATCGTAATCTTTTTCCTTGACCTTCTTCAACCCCTCCTCGCCATCGCCCGCCTCGTCGATCTTATAGCCTTCATAAGATAATATCTCGCTCAGTGTTTTACGTATTGCCTTTTCGTCATCGATGATCAGAATGTTCGACATAATTGCTTCAAGCTTTGAGGTGACCAAATTTACGACTTCCTCTCTGCAAACGTGGTACCAAATTATGTCTCACAACCAATGAATTAGGATGGGACACCCAAGTATATATAGGAATTGACATTACATACGAGATACGACAAAATTATAAGGGTTTTTACGCGTTTTCATAAAAACCCCTTGCAGAAAAGCGCTGTATGCGCTATCTTAGCTCTATCCAATTTATATGAAAACCGAACAATTTTAATAATCCAAAAAGATCCCCCTATGAAGCAGAATGTAGAACTTCAGGTTCCCGCTACAGGAAAAGTCCTTTTCAAACTTACCCTCATTGGTTGTTTATTGTTAGGTTGTGTTTATGGATTCCTCGTGCTGTTCAATACAGCCCTGGCCGCTATCAAGTAGCTCATAGCAATATACAAAAGAAAAAACCCGCCGAAAGCGGGTTTTCGTATTGGGCTGCCCTTCCGGCCGGCCCGAAAACTATTTATTCATGTACATGACCTCTTTTACCAGCTTTACCGTGCGGCTGACATCGGGCAACGCGGCAGCCACCAAATTGGGCGCATAGTGCAGCGGCGCATCGGCAGAGGTGATCCGGCGGATCGGCGCATCGAGATAGTCGAAGCCTTCCTTCTGGATACGATAAGCGATCTCCGAAGACACCGATGCAAAAGGCCACTGTTCCTCCACGATCACCAGCCGGTTC
>DASZOW010000737.1:0-6223 GCA_035550615.1 Puia sp. | reverse complement strand
GATGAATGACGACAAGATACCGGCCGGCAAGTATGCCGTCAGCACCAGCAACCGCAATTTCGAAGGCCGCCAGGGCCCGGGGGCGCGGACGATGCTGGCGAGTCCGCTCGTGGCCGCGGCTGCAGCCGTTACGGGCGTCGTCACGGACCCGCGTACGTTGATGGTGGAATAGACGGGTCGTCCAACCACTACGGCCGAAAGCGGGGTTTGCGGCCGCCACAGGTGGAATAGACGAGCCCGCAGATCGATGGCAGAATCATTAGTTTCATTTCAATTACAATTATCATGGCTTACGATAAATTTTCCGTTTTAAAGAGCACTGCGGTTCCCATGCCCATCGAGAATGTGGATACCGACCAGATCATTCCCGCGCGGTTCCTGAAAGCCACGGAACGCAAGGGATTTGGCGACAATCTTTTCCGCGACTGGCGGTATAACGCCGACAACACCCCCAAGAGAGATTTTGTGCTGAACAACCCGATCTATTCCGGCAAGATCCTTGTCGGGGGCAAGAACTTCGGCAGCGGGAGCAGCCGCGAGCATGCGGCCTGGGCCATCTACGACTATGGGTTTCGGTGTGTCGTGTCCAGCTTTTTTGCGGATATCTTCAAGAACAATTCACTGAATATAGGGATACTGCCGGTGCAGGTCAGTGCCGAATTCTTAGACAAGATCTTCCGGGCGATCGAAGCCGACCCGCGTACCGAGCTCGAAGTGAGCCTGCCCGCACAGACGATCACGATCCTGGCTACCGGTGAAAAGGAGTCGTTCGAGATCAACAACTACAAAAAGCACAATCTCACGAATGGCTTCGATGACATAGACTATTTGCAGTCGATGAAAGCCGATATCCAGGCTTTTGCGGCTAAGAGCATGTATTGACGCCCTTTACCTATTTAAAATTACGAACGACATGTCCCCATCTCCACGATATATCGAGATCATGGATACGACGCTCCGGGATGGAGAGCAGACGAGCGGCGTTTCTTTCTCCCCTTCGGAAAAGCTGACGATCGCGCAGCTGCTGCTCACCGAATTGAATGTCGACCGGATCGAGATCGCATCCGCGCGGGTATCCGAAGGCGAGCTGGAGGCGGTGAAAACCGTGACCAAGTGGGCCAAGGCCAATGATCTTCTCGACCGGGTAGAGGTGTTGACCTTTGTCGATGGGGATGTCTCCGTGCAATGGATGCGGGATGCGGGAGCCAGGGTGATGAACCTGCTGACCAAAGGTTCGCTCAATCATCTTACCCATCAGCTCCGGAAGAAGCCGGAGCAGCATTTTGCCGAGATCGCGGCCGTCATTGCGCTGGGCAGGAAAAGAGGATTGGAATCCAATGTCTACCTGGAGGACTGGAGCAATGGCATGCGGCATAGCCGCGAGTATGTCTTTCAATACCTCGATTTTCTCGCGGGCCAGCCCGTGAAGCGGATCATGTTGCCCGACACGCTGGGTATCCTGATCCCCAGCGAAGTGGCTTCGTTTGTCGGCGAGATCGTTTCACGGTATCCACAGCTACATTTCGATTTCCATGCCCACAACGACTATGATCTCGGTACCGCCAATGTGCTGGAAGGCGTGAAGGCCGGGGCGCACGGCATCCATCTTACGGTGAATGGGATGGGGGAGCGGGCGGGCAATGCGCCGCTGGCCAGCGCGGTAGCGGTGCTGAATGATTTTTTGCCTTCGGTAAAGACGCGGATCGATGAGCGGTCGCTGTACCGCGTCAGTAAGCTGGTCGAGACCTTTTCCGGTGTCCGCATACCCGCCAACAAGCCTGTAGTGGGGGAGAATGTCTTTACGCAGACCGCGGGTATCCATGCCGACGGCGACAAGAAGAACAAACTCTATTTCAGCGATCTGATGCCCGAGCGTTTTGGCCGGCAACGGAAATATGCGCTTGGCAAGACCAGCGGCAAGGCCAATATCGAGAACAATCTCGCGGCGTTGGGCATCCGGCTTTCGGAAGCCGATCTGAAACTCGTGACGCAGCGGATCATCGAGCTCGGTGACCGGAAAGAGGTGGTCACGCAGGCCGATCTGCCGTATATCATCTCCGACATCCTGGACAGCAAGGCCATCCACGAGCGGGTGCGGATCGAGAATTATGTGCTGACCCATTCCAAGAGCCTGCATCCTTCCGTGACGGTGAAGCTGTCGATCGACGGTGAGATCTTCGAGGAGCATGCGCAGGGGGACGGCCAATACGATGCCTTCATGAATGCGTTGAAGAAGGTGTACAAACGCCTGAAGGTCGAGCTGCCGGCGCTGGCCGATTATGCCGTGCGCATTCCGCCGGGTGGAAAGACCGATGCGCTTTGCGAGACCGTCATCACCTGGACGGCCGGTGGACGGGAATTCAAGACCCGCGGGCTTGACAGCGATCAGACCGTCTCGGCGATCAAGGCCACCCAAAAAATGCTGAACTTAATATAAGGCTTTTTCCAAGCTCCGCATCGATGCGGACGTGAATTCAAAAAATATCCATGGCAACAAAGAAAATTTTAATCGTTCCCGGAGATGGGATAGGACAGGAAGTTACCGCTGTCGGTAAGAAAGTATTGGATAAGATCGCGTCGAAGTTCGGTCATACGTTCACTTATGACACGGCGTTGATCGGGCATGTCGCCATCGAGGCGACGGGGGCCCCGCTTCCCGATGAATCGTTGGAGAAGATGCGGAAGTCCGATGCCGTGCTGTTTGGCGCTGTCGGTCATCCGAAATATGACAACGACCCCACTGCCAAGGTGCGTCCCGAGCAGGGGCTGTTGAAGATGCGGAAGGAGCTGGGGCTGTATGCGAATCTTCGGCCGATCAAGCTGTTCGACGAGCTGTTGGGCGCTTCGAGCATCAAGCCAGAGATCCTGCGCGGCGCCGATATCCTGTTCTTCCGCGAGCTCACGGGCGATATCTATTTTGGCGAGAAGGGGCGTAAGAACAACGGCGACACCGCCTATGATGTCGCGGAATACAGCCGGTTCGAAGTAGAGCGTATCGCCCGTAAGGCATTCGAAGCCGCGCGTACGCGCCGGAAGAAGCTGTGTTCGGTGGACAAGGCCAATGTCATCGAGACGTCGCGGTTGTGGCGGGAGGTGATCCAGAAGGTCGCCAAGGACTATCCCGATGTCGAGGTCGAGCACCAGTTTGTCGATGCTACCGCTATGTTGCTGATCAAGGACCCGCGGCGTTTCGATGTGGTCGTTACCGCGAATCTGTTCGGCGATATTCTTACCGATGAGGCTTCGCAGATCGCGGGTTCGATGGGGATGCTGGCGTCTGCTTCCGTTGGCGAAGGCACGGGCGTTTATGAGCCAATACATGGGTCGGCGCATGATATTACGGGGAAGGGTGTTGCCAATCCTTTGGCATCGATATTGTCGGCGGCGCTGCTGCTCGACATATCCTTTGGGCTGAAGGCCGAGTCCGAGACGGTGATCAATGCGGTGGACCGGGTGTTGAAGGCCGGGTTCCGGACGCGGGATATCGCCGATGCGTCTACGCCGGCGGGCAAGGTGCTTGGGACGGAGGCGATCGGTGCGGAGGTGTTGAAGTTTATCTAGAACGGTCGTTTTGCTATGATAGAGCACCTGGGGCTTGGGGCCGGGTGCTTTTCGGTTTTTTGTTTCAAGTGGCTAAGCATTATGTGGACCTCAGGGATGATACTGCGCCTATCACCATCGAGCAATACAATACCGAGATCGAAGATGCCATGAAGTCAATGGAGGCGGGTGAATCGTATACACATGAACAGGTAAAGAAAATGTCTAAAGACTGGCTCGATGGCAAATAGGCGTCTGGAGCTATTTCGTGGGTGCAGACGTCGTCAGAATATTGAGGGTACGACATACAAGCAGGGAGCCGCAAGGTCACTAAATGAAATTGATCAATTAAGAAAAAAAGCACCTGGTTGCGTTATGCTTCCAAGTGCTTTATTGTTTGTGTCCCCGCACGGGCTCGAACCGTGGACCCGCTGATTAAGAGTCAGCTGCTCTACCAACTGAGCTACAGAGACAAATCGGGCTGCAAAGATAAGGGTTTTTATCTTTTTCGGCCAAATTAGCGGGAAGGAAAAAATTAGTTTTAGGCGGGGGGGACGGCGGTTTACACTCCCATCTTTCTCAAATTATTATAGCTGGTCGTGATGCTTGCGAAGGCGTTGGCGGGCATATCATGTTCGACGAAAAAATGCTGCATTCCTGCATCGGCCGCGTGGGCGAAGATGCGGGGAAAGTCGACGACGCCAGCGCCTACGGGCGCGGGGCCCTGGCGGTCTTTGGCCAGGTCTTTGGCGTGCCAGAGGGGGAAGCGACCGGGATGCAGCTTGAACAACGACACCGGATCGACTCCAGCCTTGGTAGCCCAGCAGAGATCGAGCTCCATTTTGATATCCGGGTTCAGCTCGGTGAGGAGACGATCATAGGGCGTCTTGCCGTCGACCGGAACGAACTCCTCGGTATGGTTATGATAACAAAGCGTGATCCCGACCTTCCTGCATGCCTCGCCGGTGCGGTTGAGGACGGCGATAGAGCCTTTGATCTCGGCTAATGTATGCAATGGCGTGTTGGCACAGACGAGATAGGGGATGCCGCCCGCCGCGGCTTCGTCGACCAGCTCCTGCATGTTCTCTTTGAGATTTCGCATAGGCGGAAAGGTGACGGGATTTCCTTTGGCATCGAAAATGGGTTTTGCGTTGGCCGGCATGTGGAAGGGGGCGCCGAGGACGTGATGCGATTCCCACGACATGCCCAGATCGCGTACCAGTTTGGCGAACTCCTTTGGTTTCATTCCATAATACCCGGGCTTTTTGCTATAGGCCGATTCGATCTCGGTGTAGCCGATGGCGGCGACTTTTTGCAGGTAGCCCCGCGGATCGTCGTCCATGATCGGAAAGAGCGTGAATAACTGCAATCCGATGGCATGGGGTTTTGCAGCGCCGTGGGCCGGGTGGTTTTTCGAGGTGATGCCTGCCGCCAGCATGCGATGTTGCAGCGCCAGGCCGCCCAAGGTGGCCGCACCTGCCAGCCGGAGAAATTTTCTTCTGTTCAGCATGTCGTTAGTTTTGAATGATCATAATTGTGTCATACTGACACTATGATAAATATAGGGAAATTTGGATTTATGCCCGAATCTTCCTTACTTTATATGTCTGAACATTCTAACAAACCAGGGCCGTGATCGATCATAAAAGCAAACTACCGCTGCACGTACAGGTCGAGGACTATTTCCGCAAGCTGATCGGGATGGAAAAGTTCAAGAACGGCGCGTTCCTGCCAAAGGAGGTCGAGCTGGCCAACCGGCTGGGCGTCTCGCGTAATACGATCCGGCAGGCCACCAACAAACTCGAGAACGAAGGGTTGATCACCCGCAAGAAAGGCGTGGGTACGCGGGTGGCGGAGAAGAAGGCCATGAAGACGGGGCTCGATCACTGGTATAGCTTTACGCAGGAGATGCACGAAAAAGGCATCGTGGTGATCAATCTGCTGTTGAAGGTAGAGTGGGTGAAGCCGAATGAGACCATCCGGAAATTTTTTCATATCGACGCAGACAAAAAGATCCTGAAGCTGTCCAAGCTGAAGGGCGAGGCGTCGGGCGAGCCCATCGTGTATTTCGAGAGCTGGTTCCATCCGCGGATCGGGGTGGGCGAAAAGGACGATTTCAACCGCCCATTGTATGCGATGCTCGAGGAAAAACATGGTGTGGTCGTATCGCGGAGCAGCGAGAACATCAGTGCGCGAGGCGCGGGAATCATGGGTAAAAAATTAAAGGTGGATGCGCAATTCCCGATCCTGTTCCGCGAGCGGTTCGTCTACGATGTGGGCGACAGGCCGGTGGAATACAATATCGGTTATTATCGCAGCGATTCCTTTACGTATAGTATCGATATAAAAAAAGGAAGTTTTTAAGCCTTCTACAAATATGAAAAAGCTATCACTCTATCTGTTTTGTTCGGCTTTGATCATAGCCGGGCGCGCCCAGGGTCCGCAAGTCACAATAAAAGCTATCAAGGGTCTGCCATTCCTTTCCCTCCGCGATGGCCGCAGCTATCAAAGCGTGGAGCTTTCGCTGGAGAACGGGGGAGATTCGACGGAGGTCACGGTGCATATCAAAGGTGCGCCTGATCTGCGAGTAGGAGTCGGTGGTGGAAGCCGGCCGATCGAAGTCTTTGCGCCCGAGGTGAAAAAGGCAACAGATGTAGGATACAGGCTGGAAAGCGGGGGAAAG
>DASZOW010000736.1:0-8777 GCA_035550615.1 Puia sp. | reverse complement strand
GGTGTCTGACCCCTGCCAGGAAGTTCACGGTGGCTATCATCGATAAGACCGTAACCGGCCCGCTTCGCCAGGGGCATGTTTCCCTGGACTGGGTACTCAACTACGAACGTTTTTCAAAAACGCCAAGCAGCGGCTATCGGCCGGACCGGGATTATTTCGGCTTCTTCCCGGGGAAAAACGGCCATTACCGGATCAAAGGGCTGGAGCGGTTCAGCACCGATGACCTCGACAGGCTCTCCTCCGATGCCGATCTCGTGTATTTTGCCGATGCTTACGGGGTTTACCGTGCCGACGGATATCCTAACCCCGGGACGTCTTCGCCTCTGATTTACGGTGGTATGAGCGCCGAGGACCTACAACTGTTCAAAGACCTCAAGACCCGGCATAAGCTGGCCATTGTGGAATTCAACTCTATCGAGGCTCCCACACAGGAACCCATCCGCCGCGGATTCGAAGCCCTCTATGGTTTCCGGCTGACCGGTTGGACCGCCCGGTACTATGCCTCGCTCGACACCCTCCGGAACCGGGAGCTGCCGGCGTGGCTGATCAAGCGATACGAAGCGGCGAACGATAACCGGTGGCCATTTCACAGACCGGGGATGGCCTGGATAAATAACGACGGGCGGGTAGTCGTCATGGAAGATTCTGTCCAACTCTTGTCGCCGTTGCCGCAGATCGAAGTTTCGGCTGCCGCACAGCAAATGGGTTTGCCCCCCAAGATCGCTTATCCCTTTTGGTTCGATGTCGTGGACCCCGCATCCCTGGCTCCAGCCAACACATCATTGGCCGATTTCGTGATCGACGTAAATGCTTCCGGCGCGGCCCTGCTGGCCCGGTATGGAATCCCCAGCCGCTTCCCCGCTGTTCTGCGCCATAGCGGTCCGGATTATGGATTCTACTATTTCTCCGGCGATTTCTGTGATAACCCAATCGGCTATACGAGCAGCTATTTCAGCGGGGTTGCGCTGCTCCACCGGCTCATGCCGCAGCCATCCGATCCCACCGACCGCAGTTCGTTCTTCTGGAACTTTTACCGGCCCCTGGTCACGCATATCCTGGAAGAAGAATACCGGCGTTTATCTTCCAAAACGCCATAGCAGGGAATCCGGCCACAAACGCCGCGACCTGAGCCATCGCATATTCCGCCGGCGGTACTGGTCCATACCCAGCTGCAAGGCCGCCCTGGCGCTGTCGTCGTCTATTGCATCCTCGGCCAGATCGGGATGCAGCCGAAAGACGGTTCCACCATTGAGATGATCATTGCCGCCAACAAAGTCCACAAGATCCGTCTTCGTCTGCATCAGCGGATAGCGGTGGATGTTCCGGAAGCCTGCCGCGGTATCCAGCCCGTCTCCCACCCAGGCGTTCAAGGCCGGAATGGCCAGTCCGTAGGCGTTGTGGAGCCATGCAAGCAGCGAAGGCGCAATGTCCAGGTGTGTAGACACCGAATGAAAGACGGCGGTCCGGCGAAGCAAAGGCGAATAGATCAGCAAGGGTACATGAAACCGGTCTATCTTGTCCCGCATGGGTATTTCAGGCATCCGGTGATCACCGGTGATCAGGAACACCGTATGTGCGAAATCCGGTCGCCGGGCATAAGCGGCCATGAAATTCCGCAAGGCGTTGTCAGTATATAAAAGAGAGGCATACTGATCTCTGCTAAGGCGGTGTTCTTGCTTCTGTGCTTCGTTAAATCCCAGTTCGTCCATCCGAGCTTCGAATCGTTGTCGCCAGACGCCCGGTTGGTTGAGCCGAAAGGGACTGTGCGTTGAAAGAGTAAGCAGCACGCTGAGTTGCGGCGTCTCGCGGGCCGGCGTACTTTGGAGCCACCAGCGGAACAGTTCCGCGTCGCCATAACCCCAGCTGAAACCATTTTGCGCCGGGAGCGTGGTATATCCCGCCGGAAAGCTTGCTATATCCTCCAGCTTGTCGATCCCTGTCAGATGCAGGAATGCGGCCATGTTGTCAAAGCGTGCATCTCCGCCGTAATAAAATCCGGTATGATAGCCATCGGTATGCAGAATGCCGTTGAGCGTCAACGTCCGTGGCATGCTGTCGCCCAAGGCTAAAAATCCGTTTTCCGCGTAAGGCAACGAGCCCAGCACGGATGGAAGCACGGCAAATGTCCTGCCACCGGCACTCAGGAAGTTATCCCAGTATAAGCTTTTCCGCGCCAGCGAGTCCAGGAAGGGAGTGAAGTTGCCCAGGTAAGCTTCCTCGTTGGTAAAGGCACGTCCCAGGCCCTCGACCAGGATGATCACGATATCCGGCGGCCGGCGGTCCGGGAGGAAAAAAGGCGAGAGCACGTCAGGTATGCTGTCCGCCTCCAGGAAAGGGTAGTCGTCTCCGCCGATATATTTTTTTTGCCGCAACCCTGGTACGGCATCTCCACCTGCGTAATTATCCGCATAGATATCCGTCTCCTGCTCGTCGCGATGCCAATACTCCCAGGACTGCCGTACAAAAAAGGCCGTCTTGTCCAGGGCCAGGTTTCGCGTGAACTCCGTGCCGCCGGCGCCGACACCCGACCAGCCCGTGAATAGCGAGAACCCTGCGATCACACACCAGCCTCCGGCAGTCCAAACAAGCGCCAGACGCCTGCGGGGACGGTTTATCCATAGCGTCGCGAAATACAGCCAAACTGCACAGGCGGCCACCACCAGCACTGCCACCCCAATCGCTTCCCAGGGTATTCCGCCTGCGGAGCGCACCGTCTCCCGGATGTCGCTCCATGAATATCCATAGATATCGGCGCCCAAGGGGACCGAAGTAGTTGAAAAGTAGGCGGCCAGGCTTAACTGGACGAGCACGAGCAGGAATACAAGCCCCCGGAGCAAGAACCGGGATAGGACAGCCGAAAAGGAAAATGCCGCCAGATACAGCAATAGCAGTACCGGTCCAGTTTCCACCCAGCTAATTGCGGTATTCACCCAGCATCCGGCCAGCAGGACCCATCTATCGGCGGCTATGGGGTGTGTCGACGCCAGCCAAAAAAATTCCACCGTCACCAGCAGCCATAGGAACAGCAGTACAGCGATCAGCTGCGCCGTCGCCCATGCCAGGCCTGTGAGCCAGTGCGGACCGGCCTTTCCGGATAGATCAACTCTTTGCATAGACTTTTTGTTTGTTGGAAGTGAAGCCTTGTCTGCTCATGTCACCCCAGCCCTTCTTCTTGCGGAGCAGGTCTATATTGCCCCGGATCGCGGACCATACTATAAAAGGATGAAATAAGAATGGTTCCAGGATGGCCGTCAGCGCCAGTCTGAGGATGTCTTTCCAGCCGTTGTATTGGTTGAAGGTCAGCACTTCCATTAAGATGGCCAGGATAGAAAACAGGATGCCGAAAGAAAGGATGAATCCCAGGAGAGCCAGAAAAAGCGGTACGTTCAAGTCGCCGCAGACCGCCAGTACAAGGGAGACGGCCACGCCTATAAACTCTACTATGGGCGCCAGCAGCTCGAACAGCAGCCAATAGGGGAAGCTTAGCAGACCAAGCCGTCCATATCTCGGGTTAAAGCACATCTTGCGGTGAATACTCAGCGTCTCTATGGTCCCACGGGTCCAGCGATTGCGTTGGCGGCCCAGGATCTTATAACTGGCCGGCGCTTCCGTCCAGCACAGGGGATCGGGTATGTATGTTACTTTATAGGGTATTCGATGTTCTTCCATGTACCTGCGCATCCGCACTACGAGTTCCATATCCTCCCCGACGGTGGCATGATCATACCCTCCGCAGGCGATCATGATCTCTTTGTCGAAGGCGCCGAAAGCCCCCGAGATCAACAGTAAGGCATTCAGTCTGCTCCATGCCATCCGTCCCAGCAGAAATGCCCTGAAATATTCCAGTGTCTGAGCCCGCGGTAAGAAACCGGTGGGCAGATGCACCTTGACGAGCCGGCCGTTCCGTATCTCGCAGCCATTGGCGATCCGAACCACGCCACCCGATGCGATCACCCGCGTATTTCCGCTATCGAGGAATGGCCTGGCCATCTTCAGCAGGGCGTCCTGTTCGATTATACAATCCACATCGATGCAGACGATATAGGGCTGACTCGAAACGTTGACGCCGACATTCAGCGCATCTGCCTTGCCGCCGTTCTCCTTATCGACTACGATCAGCTTATGAAACACGGGGTTGCTGCTTCTGTAGATGCCGCGTATCCGTTTTGTAGGGACTGCCGGCTGCACAAAACGGTCGGTAAGCTGCAACTGGTAATGGTCGATGAGCTTTGTCAGCGAATCGTCCTTGCTGCCGTCATTAATGACGATCAGTTCCAGGTTCCGGTAGTGAATGGAGAGCAGCGAGCGGACATTTTCTATGATGGTAGCGCCTTCGTTATAGGCCGGCGCCAGTATGCTGATACCCGGTGCATTAGAAGAACCCGCCAATATCGAATAATCAGTAAAGGAATTCAGACGCATGTATTGCCGCATCTCCAACATCGCAAATATCCCCACGAAAAGATACGAGGACAGCAAGGCTATAGAATACAGCCAAAACCCAAGGGCAAGTCCGGTCGATATCATCGATATTATGCTCATACCATCCATTCCGTTTTTGCCTGTCTTAAGATCTGGTTCCATGGCGATCTGTACATGAACGGGAAAAGCTCCAGGTATTTCAGCCCTGCATCGCCCAGGCGGACGAGCGCCCGTGCGGCCTCCAGCTTAATCCTGTTATCCGGCGCGGAAAGCTGTGTCCCCACAAATTCCACTTCCGCTTCCGTCCCGATATGCCCCAGCGTGTGGAGGATCGCCAGTTGCACCGCCGGCGTCTCTGCCGGATAAGCCGTGACCAGGTTTGGGCAGCTATCGGCGGCCCCGAGCTCACGCATACAGCGGACGGCCTGTAGCCGGACTTCCTGGCAGCTATCCTGCAAGCACTCTCGCAACTTCGGAGCTAGTTCCTGCAGATGCTGTTCGGCCACCAGCTTTAGCGTAAATATCCGTACCGTTTCATTGGCGGAATCCAGCCAACGCAGGATATTTCCCGGTGGCATCCCGGTGGCGTGCTGCAACAGCCGGAGCAGCTGGATCTGCTGCCATTCCGATAAAGGAGTGTCGATGATCTCTAAAAATCGAAGGCCCTCAAAGCCGTAAAGTTGCACGATGGCCGCCTGGGCTTCCCGGCGGACGACTTCGTTATGCGCGTTTGTGAACCGGTAAAGCCGGGTGACATAGCTGCGTTGTTCCATAACGGCGAGCTCCTGGATGCCTTGCGCCTGCAGGTGCCATTTCCGGCTCGCCAGCTTATGAAGGCTGTCCCGCTCGAGTCCGAGCTGTCTATACAACAGTACCAGGTTGGTTGCCGCCGTACCGGACAAACCCTTTTTGCCGTTTATCAGCTCGGTGATCATCACCTGCCGAGATAGTGGAATGAGCAGGCTGCGTGCCACCCCTGCGTGAACGGGGATATGCGAAGGCTCACCTTCCGCCGGCTCCCAAAAAATGGCACGTTGGACCAGTTCCCGGTGAATATTTCTCCATCTTTCCTCCATTCGTTTCGTCTGCTTCCGGGTAAGAAGATAGGCCAGCATGAAGCCCACCAACGCCATGAGCAAGGCGCAAATGCATAGCATCGCGGTTGCCAGCCAACTGCTGCCGGGAGCTACCGGGGAGGAAAAAAGATAGTAATAACACATGGATGGAACTACTAGCGGGTCAATAACCGGCGTACGCGGACGGACAGCTCATTGGGGCTGAAAGGTTTGGTGATATAATCGTCGGCGCCGAGCTGAAAGGCTTCCAGCACTACGTCCTCCTGTCCCATGGCGCTCAGTATGATCACCGGTACTTTTGGCCAGGTCCTGGCGCGTACCGACGCGATGATCTCCAATCCGCTGGCATAAGGCATCATGATATCGGTGATGATCAGGTCCGGCGGTCCCTGCTCCAATCTGTCCAGCGCCTGCTGGCCGTCTTCGGCGAGCAGGACCTCGTAACCGTCCTTTTTGAGGCGCATTTCGATGATCCGGATCAGAATGGGTTCGTCTTCGGCAACTAATATTTTCATGGGGTTTTTAGATTGGTCCAATGAATAACAACGTCTGGCGGCATTTCCAAAGTCAGCCGACCGGAGTCTCAAAAGTTTTTTTAAGTGGATACCTATACGATTCGATATGGGCAAACCTGATCAAAATGAGTTTCGACATATCGGGGTTCAGGCCTTCATCTTTTGCAGGAACTCCGTTTTCCGGCGAAGGGATACTTCGAGCTCGGCGCCGTTGCTCAGGATGAGATAGCCGCCTTTTCCTTTCACATAGCTTTTGACCTGGTTTAAATTGACGATGGCGTTGTGGTGGATACGGAAGAAGTTGCCGGTACAGAGCAGCTCTTCATAGAAGCCGATGTTGCGCGAGGCGGTGTGATTCGAGCCGTCGGTGACGTGAATGATCGTTTGGCCACCGTTGGCCTGGCACCAGACGATCGTTTCCGGGTCGATGAAGTCGAAGCCCTGGGATGTGGGGACGGCGATGATCTTGTTGGAATGGCCGGACAGGTTATGCAGCAAGGCGCCGATGGCGCTGTAGGTGTTCCGATGAGTCAGGCGAGCGCGTACGCGTTCGAGGGCTTCCCCGAGCTCCTGGATGCCGACGGGTTTCAAGAGATAATCGATGGCCGAATACCGGAAGGCTTCGAGGGCGTAGGTGTCGTAGGCTGTCAGGCAGATGAGCTCGAAATCGCGTTTTTGGAGCCGCCGGAGCACCTCGAAGCCAAGGCCGTCGCCGATACGAATATCGAGAAAGACGAGCTGTGGCGCGCTGTCTTCGATGAGCCGGACGGCCTTTTCGATATGTCCTGCGATGCCCGTGACCTCGATGTCGGGCGCCGACCGGCGGAGCAATTCGCGGAGGACATAAATGCTTTTTTCTTCGTCTTCGATGATGATGGTGTTGATGGTCATAGTCAATCGATATTTATGGGAAATGACAAGCGCACGATGGTGCCGGAGCCGGGAAGGCCGACGGACCGCTTGTCGAGTATTTCCAAAACGATCTGCGATTTATAGATCGAGTTCAGCGTACGGATGCGCCGGTCCGTGATGCCTGTACCCATGGACAGATGGCCGCCGGGGTGAAGAATGGCCCGGCTGTGGTCGATGCCCTGGCCGTTGTCTTCGATGGTGCAATGCAGGTAGTGGGTGGAGATGCGGAATTCAACCGATAATTCCCCCATACGATCTTCGAGCGGTGCGATGCCATGTTGAACCGCGTTCTCGACATAGGGCTGGATGATCATGGGTGGGATGGAGATCCCTTCTATTTCCGATGGCTCCGGCGCGATAAGCCGGTGGTTCATCCGTTGGCCCAACCGGAGTTTTTCCAGCTCGAGATAGAGGTTGAGCATTTTAATCTCTTCCTGAAGAGAAATGAATGACGAGCTGCTCTGGTTCAGGGTCAGGCGGATGAGGTTGGAGAATTTATGCAGATAGCTGTTGGCGTTCACCGTGTCGGCCCTGAGGACGTGGTATTGGATAGAGGTGAGACAGTTAAAAATAAAATGGGGGTTCATCTGCGCCCGCAACGCGGATAGTTCGAGGTCGTGCATTTTTTTTCTCAGCTGCAATTCCTTTTCCTTTGCTTCCTGGCGGCGGCGGAAGTATAAGTAGGATGCGGCGACGGTGAGCAAGACGATCACAATATAGGCGGCGAGCAGGAAGGCGGGCGACCGGTAGTAGGGATGGGGATGAACGATCGGGATGTCTACCGGGTGGCTTCCGGCGCCCCAGCGGTCGATGGAGCGCAGCTCGAGGATGAAGCGGCCGAAAGGCAGGGTAGGGAATTCGATGGTGTTGCCCGCGAGACGGGTCCAGCTACTGTCTGATCCCCGCAGCCGGTATTCATAGCCTACGTGACGGCCGCTGCGGTAGGAGATCCCGGCCATTTCGATCAGCAATTTTCCGGATGTATAATGGATAACGGGGATATCAGAGACATTGACCGGCTGGCCGTCCACCATGATCTTTGTGACGACGATGCCGGGGGGCGCCTGGGTGCGGCCGGTGTAGCTTGCGGGGAAGAAGCAGATGCCCCTGGCGGTGGCGGCCCAGACGCAGCCGTCTGCGACGACCGTGCGATTGACGTCATCCGTCCGCAGCCCGTCCTCATCGGTGATGTTGGTAATGTTATAGCGAATGGAGGTATCCTGCCAGCGATAGTCGATGCGGGAGATCCCCTTGTCGGTGGCGACCCAGGCGGTGTTGCCGTCGAAGCTGACCTGTTTGCAGAGATCGCTCGCCAGATCCTGCGCCGTCGAGATGCGGTGGATCGAGCCCGTTTTCCAGATGACGACGCCGTCTTCCCTGGATACCCACAGGGCGGAGTCGGGGGCGATATCGATATGGTTGATGACGCCCGATAGTTCGGGGATCGTCTGGCCGAGGCGGATGATCTTGTTGTCGACCAGGGCATGTACTCCGTGGAAGCCGCCCCAGTAGATATTATTGCCCAGCCCTACGAGGCAGGTGACGCGTTCGGGCCCGATATAGTTGATTATATGGCCCAGGGAATCCAGGAAGAGGAGGTCTTCGGAAACACCTGCGACGATGGTGTGATTCGGTCTTACAAAGATCTCCTTGATCGCGTTAGGGACGAGGAGGGTGTATTTATCATCCGGGAATAGCCGTTGGAGGCCGATGTCGGCGGCGGCGAGGAGGCTTTTGTGGAGATAGGGCCGGACGTCCATGATGCGGTTGTTCTTATTGTGTGCCGCCCAGCGCGGGAAGAGCCGGTAGCGCTTTGTATCCCTATCCACCACCATGATGTTCCCGTCGTCGA
>DASZOW010000735.1:0-8174 GCA_035550615.1 Puia sp. | reverse complement strand
CGGGCAGCTATCACCTATCGGGAAGAAAGAGGGGACATTGTCCGTTGTTTTTGTAGGCCGGATACATCCTGTTAAAAATCTGGATTTTTTGTTGGACGCCATGGCGCGGGTGAGGAAAGGAGTGCAATTGACCATTGTCGGCAAAATGGAGGATAAGCAGTATTGGCAGAAATGCGAGGTGCTGATCCGGCAATTGCCCGATCCTGCGGCTGTTCATTATATCGGGGAAATTCCGAATCATGAGCTGGCTGCTCTTCTTGTCCGGCACCATCTTTTTGCGCTGCCGACACGAGGCGAGAACTTTGGGCATGCGATCTTCGAAGCGCTGGCCTGTGGAAGACCGGTTCTTATCAGCGATCAAACACCCTGGAGGGGACTCAGCCTGGCGAAAGCGGGGTGGGACCTGTCGCTGGGCGATGCAGCCGCTTTCAGCACGGCGCTGGATACGATGGCGGCGTTCGGCCAGCAGCAGTATGATGACTGGTGTCGCGGCGCCCTTCGATTGGTAAAGGAATTTGTCGGAAAAACGGATCTCAGGGAAGAGTATAAGAAACTATTCAGCTAACCTGGTTGCATCGATGAAAAAGATCGCGATCGTCACCACTCATCCCATCCAGTATAATGCCCCATTGTTCAGGCTTCTGGGCGGCAGTACACGGATTGTATGCAAGGTGTTCTACACCTGGGAACAGTCCGGCCTCGGTTTCAAGTATGACCCGGATTTCGGCAGGGTCGTCGAATGGAATATCCCGCTGCTGGATGGCTATGACCATACGTTCGTACGGAATATTGCCGCGGATCCGGGCAGCCACCATTTCCGCGGTATCGTCAACCCATCTCTGAATAAGGAAATAGAAGACTGGCAACCTGACGCCATACTTATCTTTGGCTGGGCCTATGACAGCCACCTTCGCTGTCTACGGCATTTTCATAATAAGATCCCGGTGTTGTTCCGGGGCGATTCTACCCTGTTGGACGAACAGCCTGGTATCAAAAGAGGGTTGCGGAGGCTTTTTCTCCGGTGGGTGTATAGCCATGTAGATGTGGCTTTGTATGTAGGATGCAATAACAAAGACTATTTCCGGAAACATGGATTGCGCGAGACGCAGTTGGTGGCGGCGCCACATGCCATCGACAATGCCAGGTTTGCGAACCCTGATAAAGAATACCGGGAACAGGCTAAATCGTGGCGATCTGCGTTAAATATCGCCGATACGGACGTCGTGCTGCTTTTTGCCGGCAAATTGGAGGAGAAAAAAGATCCATTGTTTCTCGTTAGGCTGGCGGAAAAGGTTCCTGACAACCGGTTGAAGTTCATTGTGGTAGGGAATGGCGCTTTGGAAGGAGCGGTACAGGAGGCGGCGCGGGCTGATGCCCGGTTTCGGTTCCTGGAATTTCAGAACCAGCAGATGATGCCGGTGGTTTATCGTCTGGGGGATGTATTCGTCCTGCCCTCGGTAGGCCCCGGTGAGACCTGGGGGCTTGGCGCTAATGAGGCGATGGCCAGCGGATGCGCCGTGATGCTGTCGGACAAAGTTGGGGGAGCCGTGGACCTCGTGAGGGAGGACCAAAACGGCATTGTCTTCCCGCCACGGGATGTAGAGACGGCGGCCGCACTGGTCAGACGGTTGCTGGACCATAGGGAGAAGCTCGGGGAGATGAAGACTGCATCCAGGCGGATAGTACAGGATTTTTCATACGAAAGGGTTGTTCTCGCGATAGAGAACGCCGTAACAAATGTCTAAAAACAGTTAGGGTAAAATGTATATTCTGGGAATCAATGCTTATCATGCCGACTCGTCGGCGGCAATTTTCAAGGACGGAAATATGATCGCGGCTACTGAAGAGGAACGTTTTCGCCGGGTAAAGCACTGGGCCGGCTTTCCTTCCATGGCGGTGGAATTCTGTCTACACGAAGCCGGAATTGCGCTGAACGAAGTTGACCATATCGCTATAGGTAGGGACCCTCGTGCCAAACTCTTCAAAAAGCTGCTCTTCCTGGCTAGAAATCCCGGTGGCGGCTGGCGCGCCGTCGCCGACCGGCTACAAAATGCAAAAAAGATTTCTTCCATAGAGGAGGAGTTTGCACGGATCGACCCTTCTGTCGACGTTGCCGCCTTGAAAAGCAAAATACACCAGGTCGAACATCATCGCAGCCATCTGGCTTCGGCATATTTTGCGTCTCCCTTTGAAAATGCGGCATTGCTATCCATCGACGGGTCCGGCGATTTTTCCACTACCATGATCGGCATCGGCCGCGGTAATAAGATCAACGTCCTGGACTCGGTGGATTTTCCTCACAGCGTAGGGCTCTTTTATACGGCATTTACTCAATTGCTGGGCTTCCCGCATTATGGCGACGAATACAAGGTCATGGGCCTGGCGCCATACGGCACACCGCAGTATACCGACCGTCTCAGGGAAGTGATCCAATTTGGCTCCGATGGTCTTTTCCGCCTTGATCTGCGTTTCTTCCGTTCCGCCAAAAGCGGCATCGTCTCCTATGGCGACGATCATATCCCTGTAGTAGCGCCGCTGTATTCGCCGCTGATGACCGAAAGATTCGGCAAGCCGCGTCAGAAGGACGAACCGCTGACCCAGTATCACAAAGACATGGCGGCTTCGGTACAGCGGATCACGGAAGAGCTGATCTTCCATATCCTGACCCATCTCTATCGTCGCACCGGCTTACAGAACGTTTGTATCGCCGGCGGCGTCGCCCAGAATTCCGTAGCCAACGGCAAGCTGACACGCAACACCCCTTTCAAAAATGTCTATATTCCCTCCGCCGGTCACGACGCGGGCATCTCGATGGGGGCAGCCCTTTATGTATACAATCAGCTGCTGGATCAGTCCCGCACAGCGCCGGTCTGGTCCGCATATACCGGCAGCCGGTTTACCAACGAGGAGATCGAAGCCTATCTGAAATCCCGCAATATTACCTATCAGCGCTATTCCGAGGATGAGCTTTACGATAAGGTGGCGGATCGGCTCATCGATGCCGGCGTCATAGGCTGGTTCAACGGACGTGCCGAATTCGGCCCACGTGCCCTCGGCGCACGCTCGATTCTCGCCGATCCTCGCCGCCAGGACGCCAAAGACCTGCTCAACAGCAAGATCAAAAGACGCGAAAGTTTTCGCCCCTTCGCCCCGTCGATCCTCAAAGAATACGTGCCGGAATATTTCGAGGTCACGGATGTGGTCCCCTTTATGGAAAAGGTCTTTCCGATCCGGGAGGAGAAACGTCCGCTTATTCCCGCCGTCACCCACGCCGACGGTACGGGACGTCTACAGTCCGTAGACCAGGCGGTCAGTCCACGTTACTACCGGCTCATCGACACCTTCCGTAAAAAGACGGGCGTGCCGATCCTGCTGAACACGTCCTTTAATGAAAACGAACCGATCGTGAACTCGCCCGAGCAGGCCCTCGAATGTTTTCTCCGTACCGATATGGATATGCTGGTCCTGGAGAATTGCGTCGTCACCAGGTAAGGATTACAAAAATCTTCTGAGTATATGAATGAGCCTCTTTTCGACAGGAGCAAGATCTATGAAAAGCTGGAGATCGCCCCCAAACCGGCCGGCTACAACGGAAGGATTCCCTGGGTCGTGCAGCAGCAAATAGCCGCTACCAATGGGATCCATTTCAAGGACTCAGTGGGCTTCTTGCAGGAATATCCCATTCCTCCGCTGCCGGTTCCGGCGGTGCAGGAACAGCGGCTGTTTCTCGATATCGGCTGCGGGTGGGGCCGCTGGCTCGTTGCGGCGGGCAAAAAGAATTATCTGCCCGTAGGCATCGATATCCGCCTGGAATTTTGCG
Source organism: Puia sp. (assembly GCA_035550615.1). Lineage (GTDB taxonomy): Bacteria > Bacteroidota > Bacteroidia > Chitinophagales > Chitinophagaceae > Puia. The sequence continues at coordinate 4,354 of DASZOW010000735.1, read as the reverse complement.
AGACCGCTCTCGCAGTGGTTAGAGACAACGGCTTCAACGGGCATGCCGTCGTCGCCGATCTAAAGAACCTCCCTTTCCGCAACGACGTGTTCGACGTTATCTGGTCTTTTAGCGTCATCCAGCACACACATTATGACCGGCTCAACGGATGCCTCGCCGGCATTGCCAACGCATTGAAGACGGGCGCTGGTTATTGCTTTTTGGAATTCCCCAATAAAAATGGCCTGCATAATCACTTTGGTCCGGCAAAGACATTTGCCGCCGCCGCCGGCGACTATAATTCGTGGGATGTAAGATATTATACGCCCAAAGAATATAAAGATATATTCCTAAAGTATTTCGATAACTTCCGGTACACGAATCACTCGGCCCTGGGTATCGGCGTGTTGCCGGGAGATGCGAAATATGCCCGCGGTTTCAAGAATAAATCGGGCATTGTTCTGTCCCGGTCTCTTTCCCGGCTGTTCGAGATCATCGGTCCACTGAAAGCGTTCTCCGATTCCATCTATATCCAATGCTACAAGAACAACGGCGACAAGGATACCGAAAACAGCGCGGCCCGGTTTATAGAAGCTTCCCGGCGCAATCCGGGTAATAACCTGAACATCGTTCATATCCTGAGCTGTCCAATGACCAAGGATTCCCTGACGCTTTCCGGGGACGGCAATGAGCTGATCTCGCGCAAAGCGGGACTGGCCTACCCCATCAAAAATGACATTCCCATCCTGATCGCGAGCGAAGCACGTAGTTTATGATGCCCCGGATTTCGATTGTTACAGCGACATTCAATAGCGCAGCCACCATCCGGGAAACCCTGGATTGCATCCGGCGCCAGGATTATCCGAATATCGAACATATCGTAGTGGATGGCGTTTCGAAGGACGACACCCTGAAGATCATAGGGGAATTTCCGCATCTGGCCAGGGTGATCTCTGAAAAGGACAATGGCATCTATGACGCCATGAACAAGGGAATTACGCTGGCCGGCGGCGACATCGTCGGCATCCTCAACTCGGATGACATTTATGTGGACGATCACGTCCTCGCCACGATTGCCGCCGTCTTCGAGGACCCGAATATCGATGTCTGTTATGCCGATCTGCAATATGTCGACCAGCATGACGTCGGTAAGGTGCTGAGAACCTGGAAAGCGGGGAAATTTTTGGGCAATGCCTTCTATTGGGGTTGGATGCCGCCCCACCCGACGTTTTTTGTCCGGAAAAGCGTTTATGAAAAAACGGGCCTGTTTAATACGGCACTGAAATCCTCCGCCGATTATGAGCTTATGCTTCGAATGCTGGTGAAATACAGCGTCTCCGCGGCCTACATTCCGCAGGTACTCGTGAGGATGCGGGCCGGCGGGATGAGCAACGCCTCGGTGTGGAACCGCATCAAGGCAAATAAAGAGGATCGAATGGCATGGAAGTTGAACGGGCTTAAGCCTTATTTTTTTACTTTGTATTTGAAACCCCTGAGAAAAATCCATCAATTCATATTAAAATAAGGTTTACTAATGGCTAAAACGGCTTTGATTACGGGTGTTACCGGCCAGGACGGCGCCTATCTGAGCGAACTATTGTTGAAAAAAGGATACATTGTCCATGGGATCAAACGGAGGAGCTCGCTCTTCAATACGGACAGGATCGACCACCTCTACCAGGACCCGCATGAGACCAATGTACAGTTCAAACTGCATTACGGAGATCTTACCGACTCGACGAACCTGATCCGGATCGTCCAGGAGACACAGCCGGACGAGATCTACAACCTTGCCGCCATGAGCCATGTCCATGTGAGCTTCGAAACGCCCGAATATACGGCCAATGCCGACGGAATAGGCACCCTTCGCATCCTGGAAGCTGTCCGGCTGCTGGGTCTGATAAAAAAGACCAGGGTCTACCAGGCTTCGACGTCCGAGCTGTACGGTCTCGTACAGGCCGTACCGCAAAGTGAGACCACTCCCTTCTATCCGCGGTCGCCGTATGCGGTTGCCAAACTGTATGCTTACTGGATCACCGTGAACTACCGCGAGGCCTATGGCATGTTTGCCACCAACGGTATCCTCTTTAATCATGAATCACCCCTCCGCGGAGAGACATTTGTGACGCGCAAGATCACTCGCGGCGTCGCCAAGATCGGCCTCGGCCTGCAGGATAAGATATATCTCGGTAACCTCGATGCGCAGCGGGACTGGGGCCACGCCAAAGACTATGTCGAAGCCATGTGGCGAATTCTCCAGCAACCGCAACCCGAAGATTATGTCATCGCTACCGGCGTGACCACTCCCGTCCGCGAATTTGTGCGGATGGCTTTTGCGGAAATTGGCGTGGAATTGGAATTCAGGGGGAATGCGGACAAAGAGGTCGCGGTTGTGACCGCCAGCACCAACCCGGATTTCATCGTGCCCGTCGGCAAGGAGGTCGTAGCCGTGGACCCCAGGTATTACCGTCCCACGGAAGTGGACCTGCTGATAGGCGATCCCACCAAGGCTCAGCAGAAGCTGGGCTGGAAACCTGCCTATGATCTGCCGATGCTTGTCAAAGATATGATGAACGCTGATGTCCAGCTGTTCCGCAAAGAGCGGACGCTGAGAGACTCGGGATTTTATGTCAAGAACCAGTACGAATAATATGCAAGCTACAGACAAGATCTACATCGCCGGCCACCGCGGAATGGTGGGTTCGGCCATTACCCGGAAATTACAGAAAGAAGGCTTTACCAATTTGATCTTTAGAACGTCGGCCGAGCTGGATCTGCGCAGCCAGCCGGCGGTCCAGGCATTCTTTGCCGCCGAACGGCCCGACCACGTGTTCCTTGCGGCAGCAAAGGTCGGCGGGATCATGGCCAACAACACTTACCGGGGGGAGTTTCTGTACGACAATCTGATGATCCAGAACAATACCATCGACGCTGCATACCGCAGCGGCGTCAAAAAGCTGATGTTCCTGGGCTCTTCCTGTATCTATCCCAAGATGGCGCCACAACCTTTGAAAGAGGATTATTTGCTCACCGGGCCGCTGGAAGAGACCAATGAGCCCTATGCCATCGCCAAGATCGCCGGCATCAAATTATGCGATGCTTACCGCTCGCAGTATGGCTGTAATTTCATTTCCGTAATGCCTACGAATCTCTACGGGCCCAACGACAATTATGATCTCAATAATTCCCATGTGCTGCCGGCCCTGATCCGCAAATTCCATGAGGCTAAGAAGAATGGCGCTTCCACGGTGACCATCTGGGGATCCGGCAAACCGCGCCGGGAATTCCTCCATGCAGAAGACCTGGCCGACGCCTGCTTTTATCTGATGCAGCATTACAATGAGCCAGGCCTGGTGAATATCGGAACGGGTGAAGATCTCGAGATCGGCGAGTTGGCGCTCCTGATCAAAAAAGTCGTAGGATATACCGGAGAAATCGTGCATGACGCCAGCAAGCCGGACGGCACGCCAAGAAAGCTCATGGATGTCTCGAAGCTGCATGCCTTTGGCTGGAAGGCGTCGATCGGCCTGGAAGAGGGCATTCGCCGGGTCTACGAAGAATATACAAAACAACACTAATTTCGGATCGTGTTATCGATCTTTAAAAGAACATCCCGGCCCCCGATGGATCTTCGCGGATTGGCCTGTGACATGCATTCCCATCTGATCCCCGGAATAGATGACGGTTCGCCCGATCTGGAAACCTCCATTGAGCTGATCCGCGGTTTGGCCGGATTAGGGTATAAAAAGCTGATCACCACCCCGCATATCAACCAGGATTTCTTTCCAAATACACCGGAAAATATCGGGGCCGGGCGGACTGCTGTGATGGCGGAATTGCGTCGGCAACAGCTGGCAGTCGAATTTCACGCCGCCGCGGAATACCTGCTGGACGACGGTTTTGCCGGCAGGCTTTCGGCCGGCGAGCCGCTGTTGACGCTTACGGATAAGATGGTCCTTATCGAGCTGTCCTTTGCCGTTCCGGCGATGAATATCAAGGATTCGATCTTTGAACTGCAGCTACAGGGATACCAGCCTGTTCTGGCACACCCGGAACGGTATCTGTATTTTGCCGCCGCCAAAGGCTGGTATGACCAGTTGCGGGACGCGGGTTGTTTGTTTCAGCTTAACCTGCTGTCCTTTACCGGCCATTATGGGCGGGAAGCCCGTGACCTGGCCCATTACCTGGTCAAAAAGAAGTATGTCGAATTCCTTGGCACCGATCTCCATCACCAGGGCCATTTGGAAATTATCCGCTCCTCCGAAGCCATTTTCAGGGCGGTTCAACAGTTGCTCGATGCCGGACTGATCCGCAACCCGACATTGTGATAGCCCTCTGCCACTTCTTTGCCGGTATCTCGCTCTGACAGGCTCAT
>DASZOW010000734.1:0-5072 GCA_035550615.1 Puia sp. | reverse complement strand
CGGCTTTTACAAGGAATGGATCGGCATGACCATGATAGTGGCCCTCGAACTTGATGATCTTATTTCGGCCGGTATATCCCCGCGCCAGCCGGATCGCGCTCATACAGGCTTCTGTACCGCTGCTGACCATCCGGATCAGGTCCACATTCGGCGCCATGCTTCGGATCAGTTCGGCCATTTGCACTTCGAGTTCGGTAGGCGCGCCAAAAGAGGTAGAATAAGCGGCATACTCCTGAATAGCTTTTACTACCGGCTCCCACGCATGCCCCAGGATCATAGGCCCCCACGAGGCGATATAATCGATATAGCGGTTCCCGTCCACATCATACAGATAGGCGCCCCTGGCCTGCTTTATAAATACCGGTGTCCCACCTACGCTGCGGAAGGCGCGTACAGGCGAGTTTACACCACCGGGGATCGATTGCTGTGCGCGTTCAAAAAGTTCCTGGCTCTTTTTATACATGGTTATGCATTCAATAATTTAGCGGCATCTTTTGCAAAATAAGTAGCTATCAGATCGGCGCCTGCCCGTTTTATCGAGACCAGGGTTTCGAGAATGGCCTTTCCTTCATCGATCCATCCCATCCTCGCGGCGGCTTTTATCAGCGCATATTCTCCACTGATATTATAGGCGCTCACCGGGACGTCTACCGCATTCTTTACTTCCCGGATAATATCCAGATAGGGGAGCGCCGGTTTCACCATCACGATATCAGCGCCTTCTTCCACATCCATCAACGCTTCCTTTACCGCTTCCAGCCGGTTGGCCGGATCCATCTGATACGTCTTCTTGTCGCCGAATCCCGGCGCCGAATCCAGCGCATCGCGGAACGGCCCATAGAAACAGGAAGCATATTTGGCACTATAGGCCATGATCCCCGTCTTTGTATAGTTGTTCTCTTCCAGCGCCTGGCGGATCGCACCGATCCGTCCATCCATCATATCGCTTGGCGCGACCCAATCGGCGCCGGCCGCAGCATGGCTCAGGCTCATCCTGATCAGCGCTTCGACGGTAGCATCGTTGACGATCTCGCCATTTTCTACAATGCCATCATGACCATATATCGAGTAGGGATCGAGCGCAACATCCGTCATGACCACGATTTCCGGAATGGCGTCCTTGATGGCCCGGATACTTCGTTGCATCAGACCATCGGGATTCCAGGCTTCCTTACCGGTATTATCTTTGAGCTCGTCTTTGCTTTTGACAAAAAGCAGCACGCTGCGAATGCCCAGGCCCCGCAGCTCTTTGACCTCTTTGATCGTGCCGTCCAGACTTCGGCGGTAGTACCCAGGCATGGAGACGATCTCCTGTTCGATGCCACGGCCTTCGTCGATAAAAAGAGGGACGATAAAATCATTTGGCGTCAACACCGTCTCGGCCACCATGGCCCGGATGGCAGGAGACTGGCGTAAGATACGATTGCGTCTTTGCAGGTACATATACAATATTTTATTCTGTCCAGTTTCTCGGATGCCGGCAGGCGTCCAGCAATTCGGCTTCCGGACTTCCCTCGGCAGGTTGATAATCATAGCCCCACCGCGCCCTCGGCGGCAGGCTCACCAGGATCGACTCGGTACGACCGTTGGTCTTTAGCCCGAAGAGCGTTCCCCTGTCATGTATAAGGTTGAATTCTACATAACGGCCCCGGCGTATCTCCTGCCATTCCCGCTCCTTTTCGCCGTAGGGCATGGATGCTCTTTTTTCGACTAAAGGAAGATAGGCCGGCAGAAAGGCGTTCCCATTGGCCTGTTGAAAGGCGAAAAGTCTGTCGGCATCCGCATCGTCTGCAGGGCGCAGATGATCATAAAACACTCCGCCGATACCGCGCATCTCGTTCCCGCGGTGTTTGTTGACGAAATATTCGTCGCACCACTTTTTGTATCGCGGGTACCATGCCGCGTCGAAACCGTCCATGGCGTTCTTGAAGCTGCTATGAAAATGGCGGGCATCTTCTTCAAAAAGATAATAAGGCGTTAGATCGGCGCCGCCGCCGAACCAGCGATCGCAGACATATCCTTCCGCGTCATAAAGTTCAAAATAACGCCAGTTGGCATGTGTCGTCGGGACGTATGGGTTCAGCGGATGGATCACCAGCGAAAGCCCGCAGGCAAACCATTTCTCGCCTTCTAGCTTCAGCTGTGTCCGCATGATATCCGTGACCTTTCCCCATACTACCGAGGTATTCACCCCCCCCTTCTCGAAAACCCGTCCATCCTGCATGACCCTTGTCTTGCCTCCGCCGCCCTGTTCCCGCTCCCATTCGTCCGTGATAAAACCAGCGCGTCCATCCAGCGTTTCCAGCGCCGTGCAGATGCCGGCCTGCAGATCATGGATAAACCCGATCCACTTATCGCGGAACGAACGCGTCCCCGTTTTATATATCCGGTTATCGGGCTGGCTCATACTGATAATTTTTTACCGTTTCCACAAAGGCTTTTGCATGTTCCACCGGTACATTGGGCAGGATGCCGTGACCGAGATTTGCGATATGCGGATGGCCGCTGAATGCGTCCAGCATGGCCGTCACTTCTTTCCGGATCACAGGTATGGGCGATAACAGCTTTGCAGGGTCGAAGTTTCCCTGCAATGCCACCCCCGGACCCGCCAGCTGCCGGGCCATCTGCGGCCGGATACACCAATCGATACCCAGACCATGTGCGCCGGTAGCGGACATGCTATCCAGCGAATGCCAGGCCCCTTTGGCAAAGATGATAGTCAGCGCCTTGTCTTTCAACGCCGCGACGATCTGGCGGATATATTGCATGCTCAGCTCCTCAAAATCCTCCGGACCGAGCAACCCACCCCAGCTGTCGAAGATCTGTACGACATCGGCCCCGGCGGCCGCCTGGCCTTGCAGATAGGCGATGGTCGTGTCCGTTATAAGCTGCAAAAGCCGATGGGCGGTTTCCGGCTGCGTATAGCAGAAGGCCTTTGCTTCATCGAAGGTCTTCGACCCCTTTCCCTGTACCATATAGCAAAGCAGGGTCCAGGGAGCGCCGGCGAAGCCGATGAGCGGAACCCTGCCGGCAAGCATTTTTTTCGTAAGTCTCAGTGCATCGAATACATATCCCAGGCTTTTATTTACATCAGGCGCCACAAGCTTGTCCAGATCGGATAACCGTTGTATAGGGTCAGGTAGGACGGGCCCCTTGTTTTCCACCATCTGGACTTCCATTCCCATGGCCTGGGGAACCACCAGGATATCGGAGAAGATGATCGCGGCGTCTACCCCGATCTGTTCTACCGGCTGAATGGTGATCTCTGCGGCCAGCTCGGGGGTCTGACAACGTTCGAAAAAGGAATATTTCTCTTTTAATTTGAGATAGTCGGGCAGATAGCGCCCCGCCTGGCGCATCATCCATACCGGCGTTCGTTCCGTTCTTTCTCCCCGCAAGGTCCGTAACAAAAGATCATTCTTTAGTATAGTCATGGTGGCTTATGATTGTTCGTATCAGTATCTGTTCATCCGGCAGTTCGCTGGTCACTACCCGGTTAGGGCATTTGGCGCAGATCGCGGCGGCCGTGGTCCTGCCGATCGCATAGACCGTGACGTGCGGCTCTATGGTGTTCATGGAAAAAAAACTCTCCACGGCGCTTGGACTGAAAAAGACGACCGCATCATAGCGCTTGCTCATGCGATGCGGGGTGAGGATGGTCTGATACACCACCACCTCGTGCACCTGCCATCCGGCGGCTTTGAGCCTGTCCGGCAGCTCGCTCCGATGTTTGTCGCCGCAGAAGAACCAGCATTCGCCGGGCGGCCCGGTGGTTATCATCAGCTCCGCCAGCTGCGCAGCCGAATCGGCCATGCCTGCAATAGCACCGAACCGCTCCTCCACCGCACGTCGGGTGGCTCCGCTGAGGCAGAAGATTTTCCACCGCGCTGCATTTTCGATGGCCGTGTCTGCGTTTTCGATGGCCGTCACGGCATTTACACTTGTAAAGACGGCTGTCAGCGATCGATGGCTCAGCTCCACGAGCTGCTGGGACAGCTTCTCATCCTGCAGCTTTGCCGTGACGATAGCGGGTACGACATCGATCGTTATCCCTTTTGCCGCGGCTTCTGCGATAAGCGTGGGGGATAAGGGCCGGGTGGAGAGGACGTATGCAATTGAATCGGCCATGGCGGTTATTGCTGAGGCGTTTTCTCCGACGATACGGTCCGGATGCTTTCTGCAATGGCCTTCCCGCCATTTTCGAGTAATTCCTCCGCGGCCGCCCTTCCGATGCCGTCGGCTTTATCGAGCGGCAGGATCTTTTCTATTTCAACCTTCTGTTTGCCGTCGAGCGAAAGCAGCTGACCGCTGAAATAGACGTCGCCGTCTTCGATTTCTGCAAGCGCGCTGATGGGAGTGGAACAACCGCCTAGCAATGTTCGTAAAAAATCGCGTTCGATCTTTGTACACAGGGCCGTGTCCGGATCGTTCAACGGCTCGCAGCTCTGCAGCGTCCCGGTGTCTTCGCTTCGGGCTACTACCATGATAGCGCCCTGTGCGGGAGCCGGCAGCATCCAGTCGAGCACGATGCTGTTCTCCGGCCGGAGATGAATGCGTTCCAGACCTGCCTGTGCGAAGATGGCCGCATCCCAGTTCTCTTCCTTCAGTTTCCTCAGCCGGGTGTTCACATTCCCCCGCAGATTGTGCATGCGGTGGTTCGGATATCGGTTCAGCCATTGTGCAATGCGGCGGATGCTGCTCGTCGCTATTTGGGCTATCGAATCACGATGCCCGAGAAAATCGGTATCCTGCTTGTACACGAGCAGGTCATGCACCGGACCCCTTTTGAGTACCGCCGCCTGTTGCAGATTCTCCGGGAGCTGTGTCGGGACGTCTTTCATCGAATGCACCGCGATGTCGATGGTATTGTTCAGCAACGCGATATCCAGGCTCCGGGTAAATACACCTTGCACACCCATTTCGTACAGCGGAGTTTTCAGATCGATGTCGCCCTCGCTTTTGATGGGTACAAGCGCCGCGGCAACGCCTTCTTTTTCCAGCAGCGTTTTTACCTGCGTGGCCTGCCAGACTGCAAGCTGGCTCTCTCTCGTGCCTATCCTCACCGGTGTATG
>DASZOW010000733.1:0-12219 GCA_035550615.1 Puia sp. | reverse complement strand
GTTTGGACGGGCCGCGGTCGCGGATCTTTGAGCCGTTGTTTGCGCCTCCACCCGCATCCCGGAGCAGGCGATCAAAAGGATACCAAGGCGATAGGGTATTTTCATGCAGACGTCGTTTTGATGGCAATTTACTGGCAAAATTCTGTTTACGCGCCCTGTCGCATTTCGATACAGGAATAAAACAGCAATTATGCACACACAGGGCGTTTTTCTTCGCCTCGATACATTAACCCTGAGTAACAAATGCTCCAGGCGTTCGCCATCGCTTGGAGCTATCTTATTCAAAATAGACCAGGACAGCGTTTCCTCTGCAGCAGCCGGCTATCTAATTTATAGCGGGAATCATAAAAACCTGGCGATGTCCGGTATGGCGCCGGGGGCGACGATCCCTATCCCCGATGTCCTCAACAGCTACAGCACCCCCGTGACGACTATTTGCGCAGGTTCCACCAGGTTGCCTGCGCTTTTTGGCATCGCCGTGCTGGTGATGAATGATCGCGGATATGCGACGGCATATAGCATGGCGGCGGGTTATGCGGCCTTTAAGAAAGGCGTTAAGACGGTGGTCGATGGGTTAGCAGCGAAAGCCATCCGGAACGGGTACATGCCCCGCGAGACAGATATCGACGATGCATTCAATGTCCATGACCTGGACGGCAAGGTTTCCGCAGCAGCCGGCGCGGGCCAAAACCTTTTCGAGAACCTGTGGACACGGATCGGCGGCCGTCCTCAGATACGAAGCGCCATTCACACGTGGTCGCAGGACGATTTTGACGGCAGCGCCGAGACCAAGCAGCTTTCGCTTACGATCGACGACGTGTGGCGGATCGATGGTCATGTGACGCTTGCAGATCCGTGCCCGGTCTATACAAGCGCGGCCTTGCTGGATCCCTTTTTCCATCTGATGCCGGTGACAGAGAAAAAGCGGCGCTCGCTGGTACCCAGCCTGGCTTTTCTGCTGAACTTATTGCAGGATTTCAAGGAGAAGAAACAGGTATTGAAAGAAGCCTACCTGGAAGACTGGTGGCGGCTGGCAAGACTGCATACGCCCGAGCTGGCCTATCGGTTGACGGTCCATAAGGAGACCCGTGACGGGCTTTTAGTGCTGACGCAGCATCTGATGAAGCATCTGCAGGATGATGACCGCAGGATCAGTAGCGAGACCATCCGACATATCGACTATTTCCTAGGTCTGCTGAGCGACAATGCCAGCAGCCGGTTCCGGAAGGATATACAGCAGACGCTTTCCATGATCCCGCTTCTTTATAACAAGACCCTGACACAGGCGTTGCGGCTGGTGGCATCCGCCAGGCAAGACGCGATTTTGTCCTAACTTTAAGGATGCTGCAGAATCGTGTAGATCCGCTGGGCAATATCATCAGGACGAGCGCCCGTGGCGCCTGGATGGGTAATCGTGGGCTGCTGCATGACGAGCATCAGCATGTGTTAAGATCCTGGCGATTGAAGGCCTGGCTGATCTGTGTGCTGGACTTCAAGGGGCGGCGGCGCAAGGTGATGTCGCCGAACCGGTATACGGAGCTTTTTTTCCTGGATGAGGCTACGGCGTTTGCGGCGGGTCACCGGCCGTGTTTTGAATGCCGGCGCGAGGCTGCCAACCGGTTCAAGGCCCTTTGGGTAGAAGGTAATCCCGATTTTCATTTTACGGAAGCCACCTCTATCGACGGGATCGATGCCGTCCTGCACCAGGAGCGGATGGACAGGAAGGGCAACAAGGTGACATTTTCCGCAGATGTCAGCGGTCTTCCCAAGGGTGTCTTTGTGATGTATGAGGGCAGGCCGCACCTGGTCGCCGATGGCGCGTTGCATCCATGGACGCCGTTTGGGTATGAGGCGGCGTTGGCCTTGCCTGCGGGGCAGATGGAAGTGCTGACACCGCGGTCTACGGTGAATGCCTTCAGGATGGGATATGCGCCACAGATAAGGATAAAAGATCGGTGACGCGCGAGATACAGGTAAAATCGGCTATTATTTATCCCTCATGGAGGATCTGGCGGCAAACAAGGCTACAAAGGTGATAACCGATGCCACGGCCAGATAATACCCTACGGCGGAAAGACCATAGCTTTTTGCCAGCGTGGTAGCCAGATAAGGCGTCAACGACGCGCCGAGGATACCGGCCAATGTAAATGCCAGCGAGGACCCGGTGTAGCGTACCGCTGCCGGAAAGATCTCCGCCAGGGCTGTTCCCAGCGGACCATACGTCAATCCCATTAGGAACATACCTATCGACAGAAAGAGACCCGTTATTACGAGGCTGCCCGTGCTGAAAAAGGCGGAAAAGAACAAGCCGAAGATAAAAATACCGGCGGTCGCCAGCATCAGGATACTGCCGCGGCCATATTTGTCGGCCAGCACCGCCGACAGCGGGATGCCTATTCCAAAGGACAGCATAGAGATCATCTGGGCGGTAAGAAAGCCGCTCTTTGGATAGTGCAGTACGGAGGTGCCCCAGCTCAATGTAAACACCGTTATCAGGTAAAAAAGCAGGAAGGTGGTTATGGCGGCCGCCGTTCCTAAAATGATCGCCCTGGTATGTTTGGTGAAAACGTCCGCTACCGGCACCTTTACGCGTTGATCGTTTTCCATGACCTTTAGAAAATCAGGTGTCTCGGTGATTTTCAGTCGCACATAGAGACCGACCCAAACGAGCATCGCGCTGGCGATAAAGGGGATGCGCCAGCCATAGTTGAAAAACTGCTGATCGCTCAACGTCTTCCCGAGGATGAGGAACGTGCCGCTGGAAAGGATAAATCCGAGTGGCGCTCCGAGCTGCGGGAACATGCCGAACCAGGCCTTTTTACCTTCCGGTGCATTCTCCGTTGCCAGTAGAACGGCGCCGCCCCATTCCCCGCCAAGACCCAGACCCTGCCCAAAGCGGAATAACGCCAGGAGGATGGGCGCAGCGACGCCGATGGATTGGTAAGTAGGCAAGAGGCCGATGGCTACCGTAGAAGGCCCCATGGTCATCAATGCGGCTACCAGCGTGGCTTTGCGGCCCTTCCGGTCGCCAAAATGCCCGAATATGGCGGCGCCCAGCGGTCTGGCGAAGAAGGCCAGCGCAAATGTCGCCAACGATTCCAAGGTAGAGGAAGTAGCATCGCCTGCCGGAAAGAATAACTTAGGGAAGACGAGCACGGCTGCGGTGGCATAGATATAAAAGTCAAAAAATTCGATGGTAGTGCCGGCCAGGCTGGCCAGGAGTATGCGGGTCGTGGAATTGCCGGTGGAAACGCCGATCGTTTTTGCCTGATTCATCCGATTCATCCCCAAACATATAAACTTTCCTTTGAATCGACACGGTCAACGGAACAGGAATGTAAAAATTTGAATATATTCAGTCAGCGATCCTCACAAACAGCTCGATCAATAAATTGAACATGATGAAGAACAGTTGTCTTAACGGCGGCCGCATAACCCCGATGTTGTTCATCGGCGCGATCTTAAGTATTTGCACGGCCTGCTCGTCCCGGAAGCTCGTCCATTTCCGGAAAGAGACGGGTCCCGCAGTGGGCGGCGCCGACTTCTATAAGACTGTAACTGCCTGGCATTGGAAGGAGCGTGATTCGTTAGCCGTCCGATTGGTCCTTTCCGGCGATGTGCCGAAGTTCCTGCAAAAATTCGTCCGCATCCGGACAAGCATAACCGACTCGAGTACCGGTAAAAAAATAGAAGCCTGGTATTACGTGGCGCCGGATTACCTGAGTATCGGCTCCGATAACGATTGGGCCAGAATCCCCCTGACGCCGATGGCCGCTCAAAAAATCGCCGACAGCATGGGTTGTTTTCTACCGACGGCAAAGATGGTCGACGACATTTACGCCCAGGCTAAGGTGAAGTTGGAACCCGTGCCCATGTATGCTTTCAGGGACAGCAGCATTACTATGTGGCAGCACCACCTGATCATAGAAGGACAACGAAAAGGGCGAAAGGGCCTGATTGCAGGCATCAAAAAGGATGTAGTGATCTCCGGAAAAATCTCAAGAGCGGCGAAACCCGACAGAGTTGCTATTTATGGCTGGCACCGGCTTACGGGCGTGGCGATCCAACCGTTGTATACCGGGCATGTCAACTGGTATGCGGATTACAGCCATGGCATCCGGCTGGTCTATAGAACCATTTGGGTAAACGGAGAAGCGATGGATTATATCGAGGTGCTAAAAAGCCCGGGCTTGCGCAGGCTACTTTGCAATGAAGACGACTGCGATTTTTACCGGTATGATTATTGAGGCAACCCGAGTATCGTTACTAGCTGATTCCTAGCCGGGAACGCAGCGAATCGCGATAGGTACTGCCGACAGGTATCTTTTCTCCATTGATGGTCAGCTGGTGCGTCTCGATCATCGCTATCTGTTTTATAGCGACTATATATGACTTGTGAACGCGGATAAAATCCGAAGCCGGCACCAGGTCGAAGATGTCGCCCATGCTTTCCCGGATGAGGATAGTTTTGCCTTTTAGATGCAGGTTGATGTAATTTCCGTCCTTTTCGAGATAAAGGATCTCGCCGACTTTGACCTGGTAGGTTTGCGGGCCGCTCTTGATAAAAATACTCTGATCATGGTCTTTTCCTGCCGGATTCGTGCGGCTGGGCAGGGTTACCATCGCCTTGTTGACCGAAGCAAGAAACCGTTCGAAGGTGATCGGCTTCAATAGATAGTCGACGGCATTGAGATTGTAACTTTCCACGGCGTAATGGCTATATGCGGTGGTAAAGATGATCATCGGCGCCGGCGAAAGGGTTTGTACCAGCTGCATCCCGCTGATCTCCGGCATACTGATATCCAAAAAAACGAGGTCTATTCTTTCCCGGCCAAGATATTCCACGGCTTTTACCGGTTCCCGAAAAACAGCCTTCAACTCCACCAAGTCGGTCCTGGCGCAATAGCGCTCGAGCACTTCCAGTGCCATCGGCTCGTCATCCACGGCGATACAGGTTATCATGCGAGATCGATTTGAAGGTGTACGCTATATTTCCCGCCGTCCAACCGGGTATGAAGTTCATACTTGCCGGAATATAATAGGTCCAGGCGACGTTTTACATTGGCCAGGCCGATACCTGTATTCCCATCTTCCAGCTTTTTGATGTTGCTATGATCGGCATTCTCGCAGGTAAAGGTCAGCTTTTCCTGTTCGACGGCGATGCTTAGGACAATATATGAACGATGCCCGATAGACACGCCATGCTTAAAGGCGTTCTCGAGAAACGGGATGAAAAGCATCGGCGCGATCCGCACTTCCTCGACCGCCGCCGGCGGGGGATGAGTAAAGCTTACTGCCACCTCACTGTCGGCATAACGAAGTTTGTTAAGTGCAATACAGCTCTTAAGGTAGTCGATCTCCTTGAAAAGCGGGACGTTCCCGGTATTGCTTTCATAGATCATATAGCGCATCATACCCGACAACTTCGAGATGCCGTCGGCCAGCTCATCATTGCCTTTCTTCTGAGCCATCGAAAACAAGTTGTTCAGCGTATTGAACAGGAAATGCGGGTTGACCTGCGACCGCAGGAACTTGATCTCTGTGTTGAGCTGTTGCGCTTCGGCCTGGCTACGCGTCAGATCGTTCCGTATCCACTCCCTGATAAAGAACCCGGCTACGGCAACCGCCTGAACCGCAAGAAAGACCAGCGCCATCACAAACTGCATCTGTAGCCAGTTATCCGGTGGCCGTGGACCGCCAAATGCCGGTGCAAACGGTGGCGGAAGTGGATGACGCATATTCCCCGCAGGGCCGATGCATAAACGCACCACCACATAGTTCAACGCGAAAAAAAAGATAAACCAGCCGGAGATGATCACCACCTGGCGCAGACCGCTTTTATACCGGATCACCCGTTTAAACAACCAAAGGGTATTGCTATAGAACAACAGCATCAAAAAAACGAGCACGATCCATGAATATGGGAATAGCAGCGAGGTGTTTATGCGTTGCGTGCCCTTGTCACCCAGCCTGATCATCATGCTAAAAGATGAGGTCGTCAGCGCCTTCAATGCATAGTATACCCCGCTCCAAAACAAGACATGGATAATGAACTCGATGAGATATCTAACCCGGCTGCGATGCATAAGAACGAAGATAAGGCAAGTAGCGGCTCGACACGAGCTATTGTTATGAACGAGCTCTACCGGCGGGCGAATGCCCGGTTTTTGGGATGTCGCGGCGGAAATAACAAATTTCCGCTGTTTAGGACGTTGCCAATGCTGTTCATACCAACGCTTTTGAAAGCGGGGCCCGCTGGTATAAACTTGCCATAAAAAGATTACAGCTATGAAGTGGATCATCTTACTCGCCGCCGCCGTTACACTCTCGGCTCCGGCTGTCACCGCGCAGCCGGCGGACACCGCGTTATTATTCGTCCATTACAAATTTTCCCAGGTCCGGGACACAACGGATCGCGCAAACCCTTATAAGGAAGACATGGTTTTGGCGGTCGGCAGGACTGCCGGCGTATACCGCAGCTATCAAAGACAATTACAGACAGCCCAGACCAAGCGACAGATCCAGGAGCAAGCCAGCGCCGGGGGTCCTGTGCGGGTCAACATTCATACGACTGGCACCGCCACTGAATATTTTCAGTTCCCGAACGACCACAGGTTAGTAAGGGAAGAATCACTCTTCGGGAGCTTCCTGATCACGGAGCCCTTGCCGGTCATCAACTGGCAGATCAGCGCCGATACCGCGAGTTTCGGCAGTCTCCTTTGCCAGAAAGCAACGGCCCATTTCAAAGGAAGGGACTATATCGCATGGTTCTGTCCCGATCTGCCGCTGCATGTCGGCCCGTGGGAACTGAACGGTCTGCCAGGCGTCATCGTCGAGGCCTATGATGTCAAAAAGGAAGTCCAGTTCCTATTCGATGGTGTCGAGAAGGCCACGCCAACCGCAAGCGCCAATGATCAGGCTGCGGGTCAGCCGCCGGTCGCCCGGGGCAAGATGCCGCCGCCATTGCCGGGTATGGAAGACATGAACAATGATCCCAATCTCATCCAACTTCCGGCCAACGCGACCAAGACCACCGACAAGGAGTTTGCCAGGCTGCAGGCCGCTTTCAGAAAGGATCCGGATGCCTTTGCACAATCTATGCTGGCGGCTCGCAACGCCGCTCAACCAGGCGACAACGGCCCAAAGATGAAAATGAATTTTAAGCCCGGTCCGCATACAGAACCGGTGATCAATAACCCCATCGAGCTACCGGAAAAACAATGAGGCAAATCATCGTGTATGCGACACTGCTGGTTGCCGGGATCCTGCTATCGACGGCCGGGCATACCCAGCAGATCAGCGGCACAGTCCGGGACAGCACGGGCAGCCCGGTGGCTTATGCCAGCGTCAATCTCAGGGACAGCGCAGGCGACGCCATCGTGGCCTATACGACCACCGATATCCACGGCACTTATATTTTACATCTTCCTGCCGAACCCGCCGCCTTATACCTCGAGATACGCTGCATCGGCTACACGACTCAGCGCAAGCAGCTAGGTGGCTCGCCCGATCAGGTCGATTTTACGCTGCCGGTCTCGGCAAGTCAGCTGCAACCGGTGACTGTCCGAAACAACCGGCCAAGACTACGCACCAGCGGGGACACGCTTAGCTATAAGGTCAGCGATTTCAGCAGCGCCCAGGACCGGGTGATCGGGGATGTGATCAAACGGCTTCCCGGTATCGCTGTGGCGTCGGATGGCACCATCAGCTACAACAACAAGCCAGTATCCGGTGTCTACCTGGGCGGCGATAATCTGCTCGACGATAGATATACCATTGCTACGAATACGATACCACAAGGCGCGGTCGACCAGGTGCAGGTAATCGACAACCATCAGCCGATCCGGGCGCTACAAAATAAGGTTACCAGCGACGATGTAGCCCTCAACCTAACCTTTAAGAAGGAAGCCAAAGCACAGCTGCTGGGCCAGGAGACTGTAAGCGCGGGTCTGCCCGGCAACTACGACGAAGACCTCAATGTGCTGTTGGTAAAGGACCGGTATAAGGCGATCGACTATCTTAAAGGGAATAATACGGGCGAGGACCTGCAGCAGGAACTGGTGTCGCATAATCTTTCCGATTACAAGCTGCGCATCGGCAACGATCCGCCGGCGGCCCTGCTTTCTCTTGGATCGGTGAACGACCCGGCCCTATCGCGCAACCGGTATTTCTTCGATAAGTCCGGTTTGTTGAACCTCAATAACCTGGTCAACCTGAAGAGTGGGGTGCAGCTGCGGGTCAATGCCTCTTATCTGCGGGATATGGAAAAGCAGGACTATAGCCAGAACACCAGCGTTTTTCTCCCGGGCGATACCGTGCAATACACCGAAACGCAGCACAACCGGTTCAATCCCGATCTTTGGCATCTGCAGTTGACACTCAACGTCAATAAAGCGAAGCAGTACCTGAACGACGCATTTTTGCTCGATGACAACCGGTGGCTCGACCATTCCGACCTCAATACCAACGATGCGATAGTTCATCAGGCGTTGAGGGATCGATCGACCACCTTTTCCAACGAATTGAACCTGATCCGGCCGCTTCGATCTAACGATCTCCTCCAGGCGTACTCCTATGTCAGCCACATCGCTGAGCCCGAAAACCGGTCGATAGGTCCCGATTACAATCCATCATTGTTCAACAAAGACGGCCCTTATGCCCAATTGGTTCAGCAGGTCAATGTACCTACCTGGTATACCAATAACTACCTCTCCCTGATCGTGCCGGGTAATATCGGGACGAAAAGTTTTACCGCCGGCGGCAGTATTCAATCCCAGCTGCTGACCTCGGAGCTAACCGCACTGCAGACGAATAATACAGCCACCCCGGCGTATGACAGTTCGACCAACCGGGTCGCGTGGGACAAAAAAAGGCTTTACGCCATCGCGGAATACGACATCTCCGGCGAAACCCTCAAAGCCAAGCTGACGCTGCCGCTGATCTTGCAGCAGATCGACTATTCGGACGCCGGATATGCGCTGGCTAAGGATCTGAGGCGCCTCTATTTTAACCCGCAACTGAATATAAAGTACAAGACGGGCATCGAAGATTTCGTGAGCTTGCATTACCATTACCGCAACCAGGCCGGGACAGTTGAAGACATCTATCATGGTTATATCCTGAAAGACTATCGGACGCTCTATGCCAACAATGCCGATCTGACGCTGCGGCAGGATCAGCTTATCGCGGCGGGATACAGTTACCGCAGGGCGCTGACGCTGTTTTTCTTCAGTCTGACGGGCTCCTATGAGCATATCGGCGCCAACAATCTCATCTCGAGTGTAGTCACCGACAGGTTTCAGCGGCAGGTGGCGCTACCCTATCCCAACAGTACCGGGTCGTGGACCGCCGACGGCACCATCAGCAAATATTCCTTTGCTTTGCGTACGACGTTCAGCGGGGAGGTGAAATGGCAGGATAACCGTTCGGTGCGGGTACAAAACAACGCTTTTCTGCCTTTTAGTACTAGTGTTTGGATGCTCACCCTGGGTGCGGCAACAAAATTGAGCGAGCAGCTCAATTTCAGCTATCAGTTCGCCGGGACCAAGACCAATAGCCATTCCGCGGCCGAAGCCCCGCAGGTGGCCATCGGACAGGTGCAGCAACAGGCGGCGATCTATTATAATCCGGCCGCCGATCTACAGTTCAAAGTATCCGGCGAGCATTATTTCACGTACAGCCGGGGTAGTCCCGAACTGGTCTATTTCTTCGCCGATGCTTCAGTCAAATATCGCCTTGCAAAATGGAAGATCGACCTGCAGCTGGATGCAGCCAATTTCCTGAATGTAAGAACCTACAAAGCCCTTTATCTATCGGCGAATACCTTGGCCGCCAGTTCGTATACGCTCCCGGGAAGGATCGTGCTATTAAAAATGATGTTTAATATCTGATCCTGCGAATAATTTCGTAACTTAAATGGTCAAAATACCATCCAATGAGTTACAAATTTTCCACTCAACTGAAGGAAATTATTTCTTTTAGCCGTGATGAAGCAGAGCGGCTTGGGAATGATTATATCGGCACAGAACATTTATTGCTTGCGTTGCTGCGCGAAGGGAACAATACAGCACTTAGCATTTTGAAAAGCTTTAAAGTAGATCTAGTAGAAATGCAGAAAGAAATTGAAATGGCTATTAAATCGGATAAGAGCCGGCAAAGAGCAATGCCGTTAAATGTCAGTGCCGAACAAACGATCCATGGAGCGGTGGAAGAAGCTAAGACTTTAAAGAGTAAAAGGGTAGAACCCGAGCATTTAATATTATCCATTCTCAATAATTCCACCACTGCGCCGACAATTTTGGATCACGTCAGGCGGAATTGATTTACCGGAATCACTAGCCATAAGTAATTGATCTACAGAATATAAAATTACAAAAGATTTGATTATTTTTGTCTTGTGAATACTGTCCTACATAGGGATGCCATACTTAACCTGCTTTCAGCCAATAAGCAACAGTTAGCTCTATACGGGGTTAACCGCATCGGGCTGTTCGGCTCCTATGTAAGGAACGAGATGACACCTAACAGCGATATCGACTTGCTCGTGGACATTCAAAAGGACAAAAAGACATTTAATAATTTTCTGTCACTCAACCATTTTCTTGAAGACCTATTTGGCAAGAAAGTAGAGCTGGTGACCACTCAATCCTTAAGTCCTTATATCGGTCCACACATTTTGAAAACCGTGGAATATGTCTCTGTCGCAAATTGACTTTCTCCGTCATATACAGGACGAATGCATTTATCTCATTAAAGAATCCCAGCAGTGTACCTTCGAAGAATTTCTTGCTGATAATCGATTGACAAGAGCGGTTTGCCGAAGTCTTGAAATAATCGGTGAAGCCCATGACATTGTCTGGGATACCATCAAGACGAATATTCCACAATTGAAAGAAAGCATTGAAATGGTTATCGAAAGAGAAAAAATGTAACTTAGTCGAGCAGCGGTTACGTGAATTACATAAAATCCACATACGAAGTTCTGGCATTTAAAGTCTTAAATAGAGACGTAAACGATTCGTGGATCGAGTGGGCGATTCAGATGGTTTGTTGTGGATATGAAACGGAACACCTGATAATTCTTGCCGGGGTTTCCAAACCCTACAATCAATTTTACTTGCAGGACCTTACATCGAAAGTATTCTCCGAGTTATCTTTGGATATTACCTCCCAGGAAAAAGTTCTACGGAACTATTCGGCTTACCTTGCCAATGAGGCGTTAGACGGGAATAGAAGCTATCGGGAAGTGCTGCATGAATTAAAAGATATATGCATCGAGCTCGACTATGAAAAGTCCCTTTTTGATTTTTATTTATTGTTCTTTGCTCTGGATGCCCTGGAGTTTTCAAAGGACCAGGGGTACTGGCCGGATGCTACAAGGAAGAACATAAACTCCGTCCTAACTGAATATTTCAAAAATTGGATCAAGGAGCAGGAGGAGCTCTGTTAAACGCTGATGTAGCCTTAATTAAACAATCGAATGAACAAAGTATTATTAGCGGGAGCTACCGGATATTTAGGGGGTTTCATCCTTAAAGAACTTTTAGAGAAGCAATTTGACGTAACAATTGTTGTTAGAAACAAAAAGAATGCACCGGTGTTGCCCGGTGTAAAGATCATAACAGGCGAGCTGACCGATCCAAAAACCATTGAAAATTGTTGCGAGGGTATCGATGTGGTCATTTCAACAGTCGGTATTACAAAACAGAAAGACGGGTTTACCTATATGGATGTCGACTACGGTGCAAACCTCAATTTGCTTGAAGAATCGAAGAGAAGTGGTGTAAATAAATTTGTGTATGTTTCTGTTTTAAGGATGGAGGAACTAAGGCATCTTAAAATTTGCGAGGCCAAAGAAAAATTTGTGGATGCCCTAACAAATTCCGGATTAGATTATTGCGTTGTCCGGCCTAACGGCTATTTTTCCGACATGGAAGAATTCTACAAAATGGCGGTAAAGGGCCGGGTATTCTTGTTTGGCGACGGCGAGTGCAAAATAAATCCTATACACGGAGCAGACCTGGCGGAGATTTGCAGGAGTGCGATACAGGCCACCGACAAAGAAATTACAGTCGGCGGCCCGGAAATACTCACATACAATCAAATTGCGCAAATTGCGTCTGGGGTTTCCGGCAACAAAATCAAAATAACACATATTCCAAATTGGGCAGAGAGATCTATCTTGTCGCTGTTGCGAAACTTTACCGGCAGCAAATTGTA